>CALCZO010000058.1 GCA_937903315.1 uncultured Alphaproteobacteria bacterium | reverse complement strand
GGCGACGGGCGCACCGACGCCTTCATGGTCGACAATGCCGACTGGCTGCCGGACCTGAAATGGATCGACATGCTGCGCGAGGTCGGCCGCCACTTCTCGGTCAACCGGATGCTGTCGATGGATTCGGTCAAGCTCCGGCTCGAACGCGAGCATGAGATGAGCTTCATCGAGTTCAACTACATGATCGCCCAGTCCTACGACTACGTCGAACTGGCGCGCCGCTATGGCTGCAACCTCCAGATGGGCGGCTCCGACCAGTGGGGCAACATCATCATGGGCGTCGATCTTGGCCGCCGGATGGGTACCCACCAGCTTTACGCGCTGACAACGCCGCTGCTGACCACCGCCTCGGGCGCCAAGATGGGCAAGACGGCGCAGGGCGCGGTGTGGCTGAACGCCGAACAGTTCTCGCCGTATGACTTCTGGCAATACTGGCGCAACACCGAGGATGCGGATGTCGTCCGCTTCCTCAAGCTGTTCACCACCCTGCCGATGGACGAGATCGCGCGTCTGGCCGCTCTTGGCGGATCGGAGATCAACGAGGCCAAGAAGGTGCTGGCGACCGAGGCAACCGCTTTGCTGCATGGCCGCGCCACCGCCGGTCAGGCGGCGGAAACCGCACGCCAGACCTTCGAACAGGGGCTGGCGGCTGCGGATCTGCCGAGCATCACCGTGCCCTCAGCGGAACTGGCGGCCGGCATCGGCGTGCTGACCGCCTTCGTCCGCGCCGGTCTGGTCCCCTCGACCGGCGAAGCGCGGCGGCAGGTGAAGGCCGGCGGCTTGCGGGTCAACGACCGGGTCGTGACCGACGAACGCGCCGCACTCGGCCCGGACGACCGGGTTGATGGCGTGATCAAGCTGTCGTTCGGCAAGAAGAAGCACGCGCTGCTGAAGGCGGACTAGGCCTCAGTCGGCCGGTTGCGCGGGCGGCGGCGCCAACCCGCGCACATCGATCAGCTTGCGCAGGAAACCGGGCGCGATCGCGGTCAGAGGATCGATCGACAGCACTGGCGCGCTCATCGGTCCGCTGATCGAATAGCGCACGGCAAACAGCCCCTCGTTGCGCCCGCCGCCGAGCAGCGGCCCGAACAGCGGCACCTTGGCGAACAGGTTGTTGAGCGAATACGCCGGGACGAACGTGCCGGTCAGCGCCACCCGGTCACGCTGGTAGTCCATGCTGCCGGTCATGCTGCCGCCGATCTCGGGGCCAACCAGCAGCGACTCGCGGATATCGAGCCGGCCGGGCGTGCGGCGGAAGCCGAGCGTCATCCGGTCAAACGGGACATCCCGCGCCTGCGCCAGCCGACGCGCGACTTCCGGGGCAAGCCGCGATCCGTCGATGGCATTCTGCGAGGCCATATCGGTGACGAGGCGCTTCATCGCCGGCTCGTTGCGCAGGGCGAAATCGCGGACGACCACCGAACCCTGCTGGCTGCCGGTCCCCATCGTGACACTGAGCTGCATCTCTCCGCCCTGCATGCGCGAGTAGAGATCGAAAAACCGCAGGAAGGCTCCGGCATCGTAGCTTTCGACGGTCAGCACCGGCGCCGATCCGGCCTGTGACGTCAGCCGCGCAACAATCGGCCCGCCGTCAAACCGGCCGTTGAGATCGAACCGCGTCAGGGTGTTGCCGCGCTTCTCCAGCTTGAGGTCGGCGTTGGTCACCAGTTCGCCGCCG
Organism: uncultured Alphaproteobacteria bacterium; assembly: GCA_937903315.1. GTDB lineage: Bacteria > Pseudomonadota > Alphaproteobacteria > Rhizobiales > Beijerinckiaceae > JAIUNP01. The sequence goes on along the minus strand of CALCZO010000058.1, from coordinate 11,111 downwards.
AATCCCGACAGGACGGTCGAGCGCAACGTGATCTCGGTATTGCTGGCGTTGGTCTTGTCGATGCCGCCGGTCTGGAGCGACTTGAGGAAGGGTCGTGCGTCGAACGCATTGCCCTTGACCGAAATCCGCGTGGTTGCGCCGGTGCGTTCGGCATCGACCTGCACCGCGTCGCCCGGTGACAGCCGGAAGCTTGACAGCGACGCCTTGACCAGACCGCCATCCTTGCCGAGGTCGAGACTGCCACGCGCCGCAACCGGGCCTGCATCGATCTCGAACCTGTCGACACGCCAGCCGCCGCCCGGCAGTTCAGACAGCGCGCCGCGCGCCCGCGCCGTCTGTCCGGCCCGCTTGTTCCAGCCCGGCAGCAGGTCGGCGATCACGGCGCGGGTAAAGTCGATCTCGGCCACCGTTTCCTGCTTGCCGGCGTCGGCGGCAAGCGGTGCCGTGAGTTTCGCCGTCACCGGCCCGGTCAGCATCGGTGCAAGGCGGATCCCCTTGCGGGCGCGGGCGGTCTCGTCGAGCGTCAGCGTCAGCGTCGCCACCGGAACGGATTTGCCCTGCCCCCTGACCTCGATCGCCGCCGGCGTGCCGAACACCTGTCCCTCGCCCTTGAGCATGAGGCCGTTGCGGTCAACCGTCATGGCAAGGTCGGCATTCTCGATCCGATCAAGCCCGTTGATGCCTTCGATGGTCAGCTTCGACAAGGTGCCGACAAGGCTGGCGCGGACATCGGACGCATCCATCACATGCTTGAGCTGCATCGCCAGCGTCAGGTCGACGCTCGCCTGACCGCGCAGCTTGGTGGCCTCCGACGGCCGCCCCATGAACGGCGCAAGGCCGGGGCTGCGCGCTGCCGCCAGCAGCGCCTCGGCTGGGCCTGTCATGGGCAGGACAACCCGCGCTGCCGGATCGCGCATCTGCGTATTCGGTACGATGAAGCTGCCGCGCCCGAGTTGCAGCCGCCGTCCATCGCCGGCATCGAGATGGCCGGCCAGCACATCGATGCGCACGTCCTTGCCGCTGGCCCTGCCGGTGATCGACAGATCCCGCAGCACAGGCGCCTGAGCGAGGGGGGCCAGCACCGACCGGCGCAACGTCCATGCCAAAGCCAGCGCCTTTTCCGGCAATGGCCGGTCCGCGATCGCCAGCTCCACCGCATCGGCGTCCATGCGCATCGCCAGCGTCAGGGTTTCAAGATGTCCGGCGGGCATGTGCTTGACCAGCCAGTCCCGCGTATGCGGCGCGAAAAATCGTGGCCAGATCCGCAACGCCTGACGCGCATCGGTGTCCTCGACGACCAGATCGAGCGCGAGTTCCGGCCGGCCATCCCCCGCCTGTGTCGCCACGCCGCGCAGCCGTGCCGATGTCGCCGGCCCGGCGATGGCCAGTTGCTCCAGCGTGATCACGCGTGCCTTTGGATCGAGTGTGGCCGCCACGTCGATGCTGGCCAGCTGCACCGGGCGGTCCGTCGGCGTCAACGCGTCGAGCGTCGCCGACTGGCCGTTGAGCGCCAGACGCCAGGGCGCATCATCGCGGTCGGGCGGCGACAGATGGCCGCCGACCACGACCTGACTGTCCCCCGAACGAAGATCCACCGACGTCACGGACAGCGACGGCTCCCCCGCCTGCCAGCGCAACGTCAGCCGCCCGGCATCGACGGGCAGCGGCGCTTCTGTCGGATTGACGGTGATACGCAGCCCATTGACGATAAAATCCGCCACCGCCGAGCGCGCCTGCATTGATCCGTCGGCCTCGACCGTAAGGCTCACATCAAGGCGCGCGCGCGGGTCGATCACCGAATCCGAAATGCCGAGCGCATGGGCCAGCGGACCGATAGCGACATTGCGGCTGACCGCCGTCATGGTCTGCTGGGTGGCCTGAGGCGGCGACAGATCGATATCAACGGCCACCGGGGTGTTCTCGATCATCACTTCGGCGCGCGCCTGCGTGCCCGCATTGCTGCCGACACGCAGATGGCCGTTGACGCCCGTCACCTCGATCCGGCGACCAGTCCTGTGGTCCGCCACGCTGAGCGCGGCATTGCGCACGCCGAGTTCCGGCAATTTGCCGCCGACCGCATCACGCAGGCGCGCAAGGCCGACAAACAGGCCACCGATGGCGTCTTCGATCGAAAGTGCGGATGGTGGACCGTTTGACGCCGCGGCCCCGCCTGCATCGGACGGCTCGACCGCCTCGAACACGCCGAAGCGCAGCGCGCCGTCCCGCTCGATGGCGGCCGTCATGCGCAGACTGTCGAGTTCGATCGCACGCGGCACCAGCCGGAGGCCGGCCAGCGGCAGCGTTTCCAGCGTCACGGTGCCGGCCGGCGCGGACAGCAGCATCAGGCCCGCACGGTCGCGGACCACCATGTTCTCAACCCGGACGCGCGTCCCGCGCTCATCACGCAGCAGATCGACCGACCTGATCGACAGCCGCGCGCCCTCACCGAGCCGGCCCTGCAATTCGTTGACGAGCTTGTCGCGGACATAGGCACCAACCACCGGATGCTGTTCGAGGCTGAACAGGACCACCGAGCCGATCAGCACGCCCATGCCGACACCGAGCAGGGCAACGCCCGCTCCGAGCCAGATGGCCAGCCGCCGCCACACACCACCTGCAGGAACCGGCGGCGCACTGGCCTCCTGGGCCCTGGGGGTTGAATCCGGCGTTTCCATCACGATTCTCTTATAACGGGATCAACCGGGACTGCGACAAATCAAAAGCATGCCGCGCGATGGACTTGCCACCTGTGGCATGCCATCGGGCATTGTCCATTCCCCTGCCGTCCCGATGTGGCGACCAACTGTGGTCACCACGCGGCAATAACGGAGCAACAGCATGACAACGACCATCGCGGCCGGCCAGAAGGCACCGGAGTTCGCCCTCGCAACCGATGGCGGCGGCGCCACGCGCCTCGCAGACTACAGCGGCAAGAACCTTGTGCTGTATTTCTACCCCAAGGACGACACCAGCGGCTGCACCATGGAGGCGAAGGACTTCAACGCGCTGGCCGGGGAGTTTGCCGCCGCCAACACCGTGATTGTCGGGGTCTCGCCCGACAGCGTCGCCAGTCACGACAAGTTCAAGGCAAAATACGGCCTGTGCTTCCCGCTTGCCGCAGACCCGGACAAGACGATGCTGGAAGCCTATGGCGTATGGGCGGAAAAATCGATGTACGGCCGGAAATACATGGGTGTCGAACGCACGACCGTGCTGATCGACGCCCATGGCGTCATCGCGCGCATCTGGCCGAAGGTGAAGGTGCCCGGCCACGCCGCCGACGTGCTGGCGGCCGCCCGCGCGCTCTGAGCGCGCCCCGCATTGGCCGGCCCCGGCGCGCGTGCGCGGGGACCGGTCCGCCTACGGTCAGCTCAGGCCGCAGGAATTGAGCGCAGCCTGCGCCTTGGGGCGGGCGCTGTCGGCAAAAAAGCCGTTCGAGCGGTAGAAATCGATCTCGCCCTTGTCCATCGACTTGAGCGCTTTGCCCGAATAGCAGCCGCAGGACTTCGTCAGTTCCGCCGTCGAACTGCTGGATTTGGCGCGCTGGGCCTTGATGCACACGTCCCGGACCCCGGACTGCAACTGGCCCATCGACGCCGTCTTGAGTTTGGGATCGGGTTTGAAATCGCCCGGCACCCCCTGACACCCGGCAACAAGCGCCACGAACCCCAGTGCCATGACGGCGCGGCTGGCAAACCTCAGCATTCTCGAAAGCCCCCTGTTTCGCTTCTGACCGCTATTGCGCTTACAAGGCCGGTCGTCGTCAAGCCTTCTTTATCCACACTTTATTGTCATGAAACGCCGCACCGCCGAACGGGGCGATCGGGTCGGCCCCGGTCAGGGTGTTGATGCCGCGCCCGCCCCGGTGGCTGGCGTTCGGGAAGATCGATTCAGCGATGACAACGCCGGCAAGCACGCCGTCGAAGACCTTGATGCCCAGATGGACGCTGCCGCGCCGATTGCCGACCTCGACCCAGTCGCCCTCGCTGACGCCGAGCCTTGCCGCATCATCCGGGTGAATCAGCAGCGACGGCGCCGCCTCCCGCTTCATCGATGACGGAGTTTCGTTGAACGTCGTGTTGAGGAACGAGCGCGCCGGCGATGTGGCGAGCCGGAACGGATGGTCGGCATCGGCGGCCTCGATCAGCGCCGCGTGATCCGGCCACTTCGGCAATTGCTCGACCGGCCCCATCGGCCCGGCATGCGCATAGGGCACCGTGGTCCAGTCGGGCGAGAAGCGGAACCGTCCGTCCGGCCAGTTGAAGCCGTTCTGATAATGCGCGGTGGCAAAATCGGGCTGCACGTCACGCCAGCCGGCGCTCTTGAGATCGGCGTAAGTACCCCGCCCGCTGCGGGCCAGCAGATCGTCGGCCAGCGCCTCTGGCGTCATCGCAAACCCCGCATGGCTTGCCCCCACACGCACCGCCAGATCGCACACGACCTCGTGGTTCGAGCGGCACTCGCCCGGCGGATCGATCAGCTTGGGCCCGGCCATGACATGCTGGTGTCCGCCGCCCTGATAGACATCGTCATGTTCGAGAAACATCGTCGCCGGCAGTACGACGTCGGCCATTGCCGCCGTCTCGGTCATGAACTGTTCGTGCACGCAGGTGAACAGATCCTCGCGCGCAAAGCCCTGCCGCACGAGGTTCTGCTCGGGCGCGACCGTGACCGGATTGGTGTTCTGGATGAACAGCGCGGTCACCGGCGGGCCGCCGCGCAGCGCCGCCGGATCGCCGGTCAGCACGCGGCCGATCTGCGACTGATCAAGCATCCGCACGGTCGGATCACGCGCATCGTGGCCCTCGATCATGCTCTTGTTCCAGCCGTAGATGGCGCCGTTGTTGTGAAACGCGCCGCCGCCCTCATGCTGCCACGCCCCGGTCACGGCGGCGATGCAGCTTGCCGCATGCATGTTGACCGCGCCGTTGCGCTGGCGGGAAAACCCGTAGCCGAGCCGGAAGAACGTGCGCGGGGTGGTGCCGACCAGCCGGGCGAACGCCTCGATCGTCGCAACCGGAACGCCCGAAATCGCTTCGGCCCATTCCGGCGTCCGCGAGGCCAGATGATCCCTGAGGCCGCGCCAGTCGTCGGTGTAGCGGTCGAGGTAGCCCGTATCGGCCAGCCCGTCGCGGAACAGCACATGCATCACCGCGCAGGCCAGCGCCCCGTCCGTGCCCGGACGCAGGATGATCGGCAGATCGGCCTGTTGCAGCGTCTCTGTCCGGTAGATGTCGATGGCGACGATCTGTGCCCCCCGCGCGCGCCGGGCCTTCACCGCATGGGTCATCACGTTGACCTGCGTCGAAACCGGATTGGTGCCCCAGATGACGACGCAATCGGCCTTGCCCATCTCGCGCGGATCGGCCCCGGCCAGCTTGCCGGTGCCGGCGATGAAGCCGACCCATGCCGGGTTGGTACAGATCGTGGCGTAAAAGCCCGAATAGCGCTTGGCATGGCGCAGCCGGTTGATGCCGTCGCGCATCACCAGCCCCATCGTACCGGCGTAGTAATACGGCCAGACCGCTTCCGGCCCATGCCTGGCCTCGGCTGCCAGCAGCGCCTCGGCGGTCATCGCCATCGCTTCGTCCCAGCCGGCGCGGCGGAACTGGCCGCTGCCCTTGGGACCCGTGCGGATCAGCGGATGGGTCAGCCGGTCGGGGTGATGGATGCGCTCGGCATAGCGCGCGACCTTGGCGCAGATCACGCCGTCGGTATAGCTCTGGTCCTTGGCGCCGCGCACCCGGCCGATGCGCGCGCCGCCGATCACCTCGACCTCGACCGAGCAGGCCGAGGGGCAATCATGCGGACAGGTGGATTTGGCGATGGCAACGGGGACTGGCGCGTTCATGCCGCCAGAGTGCGGCGTCTGTGCCGCCTTGGCAAGATGGGTCGACGCGACGGCTATTTGACCCGGACGCGGAAGATGATCGTACCATCGCTGGTCTTGCGGGAATTGTAGGCAAAGATCTTCAGGGCGAAGAAGTCCTCGCCGCGGAAGTCCTTGAAGGGCCGGTATTTCCAGACGGTTGTCTTCTCGTCCACACTGACCAGCCCCTTGCGTGGCTGGTTGGGCACGACGATCTTGGTCACCCTGAGATTGGGAAAGCGGAAACTGCCGGCGCAGTACTCGCCGGCATCGATTTCCATCGTCGTCACGGTAACCTGATCGAAGTTGTACTGGATCGGCGACATCTTGCAGGCCGCATGGGCCGGTGCGGCAACGCCGGCCAAGACAGCCGCGACGAGCGCGGTGGGAATCCTGTTCATACCCAAGTCTCCACTGGAGCGGGGCTCCGCCTCATTGTGTGAGGCGAAGCTTGATGACGCGCGCGGCGATGATGTTCAGCACGTTCTGAAGCTGCGCCGCATCGATGTTGTAGGCATGCTGGGGATCACCGGCGCATTGCGCCAGCTTGGCCACAGCCGCCGGGTTCGAGAAGTTGACGGCGATGGTGTAGAGATCGACGCCATAGGTTGTGCGCAGGGCGGTGCACCATTGCAGCATCCGAGCGTCGAGCGTGGCCTGATTCGGTCCTCCGGTGCAGCCCGGGTTCATATAGCCCTGGCAACCCCAGTAGCCCGGATAGTCGATCGCTTCCTGGTTCTCGCCGTCAGTGATGAAGATCATCACCTTCTGCGTGCCCGGCTGCTTCCAGTCCGCGGGGTTCTTGGTCAGACCGAAGAACTGCGGCCAGCCGCCGCCCTTGGCGAGCACGCGCGTGCCCCAGCGCAAGCCGACGTCGGCATGCGTCCCGCCCGGCACCGGCGTCATCCGGTTGAGCGTTTCCAGCACTTGTGCACGGTTGCCGGACAGACCGAGCATCGGCGTCGGACAGTTCATGTTCGGTCCGGTGATCGGATCGGGTGAATTGTTCGGCGCCAGCTGTGTCCAGGTCGTCGTGGGGACCCACGAACACCAGGGTGTCTGGCCGGTCTGGATCTTGCGCTCGTTCGGATCGGCGACACAGCCGCCGTTGAACGTCTGCTGCACCGGGTAGGTGCCGCGCAGGTAGCAGCCGGCACCGCTGTTGGTGCACGAGCGCGTCTGCGCCAGATACGGATTGAGGCGCCCGTACTGGATGTTCTGGTAGCAGCTCAGATGCGTGATCGACGTATCGCAGACCACATCCTGATAATAGACGGTGACGCAATAGGGCTGGCACACGAGGCAGGCGTCCTGCGCACGGCGTGAACTCTCGCGCCCCGGCGTCCGGTCACCGAAGATGGCGGCCGGCGCCACCTGCGGCATCGTGCGCTGCAACAGATCGAGGAAGCTCTGCGTGCCCGACGGCGGAGCCGGCGGCGGATTCGGCGGCGGCGGCGGCACCGGCGGCGGATTCGGCGGCGGCGGCGGATTTGGCGGCAGCGGCGTCGGCGGCGGATTCGGATTGGGATAGGGCGGCGGATTCGGCGTGGGCGCCGGCGGTGGCGGCGGCGGCGGCGGACACGGCAGCCCGTTGTCGACCCAGTTGCACTGCGAGCAGTCGTTGTAGCTCAACGTCTGCATGTCGCCTTCCTGGTGCGACGTCTCGGCCAGCGGCGGCGACGCCACATGCAGGGCGTTCCAGTTCATGCCGCCGTTGTCGCTCGGCGTGGTCGATTCCCCTGCACCGGAGATGCAGCCGCGCCAGCCCACGGGCTGGAACTGCGCCTGATTGACGTTGACGCGCCCTGCCCGGTTCATCGGGTTGGCGACGTGGGTCTGGCTGCCCTTGTCGGGCATGTTGACCACGGTGGCCGAGCCGTTGAAATTCGGCGCGCGCGGCGCTTCGGTCAGCACGTTGACGGAGGTGACCCACGGCACGACGCCGATGCGCAGGAAATCGTTGTCGTTGGCCTGTGCTGCCGCATCGAACAGCGAGTGGGTGAATCGCTTGGCGGCGTTGCGCATCTCGGTAAAGCGCGTCAGCGGCCGCCCGTCCTTGCGGAACATCGACGTGGTGTTGTCGAGCACAAGCACGACCTCGGTCGGCAGCGGGTTGCCATGCCCGGCAACGCCCGTCGCCGTCACCAGCGCCATGTCCGGCGGCAGAAGATCACCGAAGATGATGCCGATATTGGCGTTGCCGACCACCTTGACGCCACCATCCTGCAACCACTGGAACGACGACGACGCTCCGCTGGGGAACGTATGCGTCATCTCCGACAGCATCTTGTTGAACAGCGCCTGCCCGTCCGCCTGCCCCTGCGTGCGAGACGGGCCGAGCCCGAGCGTCGGCACCAGATCGGCCTGACGGCGCTTGGCCGCAAGGGCTGCGGCATCGACCACCTTCTGGAGCGAGCCGACCGCCTGACTGCGCCGGTACATTTCGATCGAACCGGCCACCAACAGCATCAGCGCAATCGCCGCACCGGCAAACATCACCGCAACGGATGCGCGCCTGTCTTTGCTGAAACGGGAAAGCAACCCGCGACCGCCGGCCCTGTTTTGATCCGCCATTGTACCCACCAGCTCGAAGAATCAGATTCACCCACTGTGCGGATGCTCACTGGACTTGAACGGGAGTGTAAAGCGCAACTCGCAACTTCTGGCTTAAACCAACCGGTAAATCTGCGTTAATCCGCGTTTACCCTGTCTCGCGGGCCCTCCTGTCCGCCGCGCAAACAAAAAAGGGAGCCCCGAGGCTCCCTTTCCCTGCCCGGATGCACAGCCAGATCCTAGCTCGTGATCCTCAGCCGGATGATCGACCCGGCGATGACATTCAGCACCTTCTTCAGGTCCGCCGCATCGATATTGTAGAAATGGCTGGCATCGGGCGCGCACTGGCGCAGCAGGGCCACGGCACCGGGGTTCGAGAAGTTCACCGCGATGGTGTAGAGTTCGACACCGTAGTCGACCTTCATCGCCGAGCACCATGACAGCATCATCTGGTCAAGCCGGGCCTTGTCGGGCGAGCCGGCACAGCCCGGGTTGGACGCGCTGGAGCAGCCCCAGTAGCCCGGATAATCGACCGCCTGGCTGTTCTCGCCGTCGGTGATCAGGACCATGACCTTGCGATCCTGCCCCTTGAAGGTGGCCGGCATCTTGGTCAGGCCGAAGAACTGCGGCCAGTTGCCGTTGGCCGAAAGGGTGCGCAGACCCCAGCGCAGTCCGACGTCCGCATGGGTTCCGCCGGGCACCGGCGTCATCCGGTCGAGCGTCTGGAGCACCTGACGGCGGTTGCCGGACAGGCCGAGCATCGGTGTCGGGCAGTTGAGGTTGGGCCCGGTGATCGGATCGTGCTTGGTCCAGCCGGTCGCCGGCACCCACGGGCACCATTTGACCGTGCCGTTACGCAGGCCCGGCTCGTTCGGATCGCCGACGCAGGGGCCGACCGGCGTGGTCGCCACCGGCGTATTGCGCTGGTTGCATGAGCTTGAGGCACACACTCCCGCATTGGCCATGTAGGGGTTCCTGCGCCCGGCGGAAATATCCTGCCAGCACGAGGTATAGGCCTGCCAGGTATCGCAGACCAGCTTGCGCACGGTGCGTGGCTGGCAGTTGTACGGCGTGCAGACCATGCAGGCGTCGGTTGCCTGCCCTTCGCCCGATTTCAGGCGATCGCCCAGCAGCGCTGCGGGCGCAACCTCGGGCAGCACCCGGCGCAACAGGTCATTGAACCCTTGCGTGCCACCGCCGCCACCACCGCCGCCGCCGCAATTGGTGCGGCCATCATCCTGGCAATTCCACTGGCAGTGATTTTCAACGACGTCCTTGTCGTCGCCGAAGCCGACATGGGCCTGCCCGAGCACCGGGCTCGGCACCACCAGCGCATCGAACGTCATGCCGCCGGCATCGCTCGTCGTCTGCGTCTCGGACGAACCGGAGACACAGCCGCGCCAGCCGACCGCACCGAAGGCTGCGACCGGCACGGTGACACGGCCCGCATGCAGCATCGGCGTCGCCGGCAGGGTCTGCGACCCCTTGTCGGGCAGGGGAATGATCGTCGCCGAGCCGGAAAAGTCAGGCGCAGCCGGGGCCTCGCCCTTGACGTTGACGGTCGTCGTCCACGGCACCACCGACATCCGCAGGAACGAATTGTCGCCCGCCTGCTGGGCCGCATCGAACAGCGTGTGCGTGAAGCTCTTCGCCGCATCGCGCAACTGGGTGAAGCGCGTTGCCGGGCGGCCATCCTTCTGGAACATCGAGGCGGTGTTGTCGAGCACCAGCGCCACCTCGGTCGGCGTCGGCACGCCGTAGCCAACGGTCGCAGTGGTCGCGACAAGGCCGAAATTGCCCGGCATCAGTGCCGCGAACGCCATCTCGAACACGCCGGAGGCGTCGACCTTGACCGAACCGTCCTGCAACCACGAGAAGGCCGGCGTCGGCAGGGTCGCGCCGAAAACGTGGCCGTCCTGGGACAAAGTGGTGCTGAACAGCGCGGCACCCTCCGCCTCGCCACGCGTCTTGGCGGCTCCTGCTCCCAGCGATTCGCGCAGATCGGATTCAATCCGTTTGGCGGCCAGCGCGGCGGCGTCGGTCGCCTTCTGCATCACCGCGACGGCGAGCGAGCGTCGGTGCAGTTCGATCCCGCCGGCGACCATCAGACACAGCGTGATCCCTGCGGCCGCAAAGACCACGGCAACCCCGCCCCGCCTGTCTTGCCCGAAACGGCTGACGGACCGGAACAACCCACGCGATACTGAAACGCCCATGACACAACCCGACTCTGGAACACCGGCAGGCTGCATGCAGCCGAGACCTTTGACGCCAGAGTCTGGGGGGTCGGCTCTAAAATCCGCTTAATGCAAACGGCGAATGACGGGGGTATCTCCAATTTTCTGCAAATAATTCGGCACAATCGGGCACTAAAAAAGGACCGGGCACCGGCCCGGTCCTGCAACGCTGTGGCGACGGCCCGGTCACACCGGCCCGCGCGCTGCCACTCAGCCGACGATTTCGTTGCCCGCGAAGAACTGGGCGATCTCGATCGCCGCGTTCTCGACCGAATCCGAGCCATGAACCGAATTTTCGCCGACCGAACGGGCAAACAGCTTGCGGATCGTGCCGTCAGCAGCATTGGCCGGGTTGGTCGCACCCATCACTTCGCGATAGCCGAGCACGGCATTCTCGCCTTCCAGAACCTGCACAACCACCGGGCCGGACGTCATGAAATCGACGAGTTCGC
>CALCZO010000057.1 GCA_937903315.1 uncultured Alphaproteobacteria bacterium | reverse complement strand
GCCGTTGAGCTGCGCGCCCTTCCACTCCATGCCGCCGTTGGCCGCGCATTCGAGGAAGTAGGCCTTGTTGACGCGGCCCGGAAAGCGCTTGAGGTCTTCCATCGTGAAGACGAGCTGCTTGTCGACAAGGCCGTTGATCATCAGCCGGTGCTTGGCCGGATCGATATCGGCAACGCCGCCGTGATGGCGCTCAAAGCAGACGCCGTTGGGCGTGATGATGCCATCAAGCTCATGCAGCGGCGTGAAGTTGATCGACGATTCCGTGCCGGCGGTCAGCCACGCCACGTTGCGGCGGACGACCTGCTTTTCGAACGCCGACGGCTTGCCATAGGGCGCCGCCTCGACACCCGCGCCGAGATAGCGGTTCCAGTCCTGAATCTCGGTAATTGCCGGATCGGGCTTGGCCTGCGCCAGCGCCCGTCCCATCCCGGCGGTGGTTGCGGCCACTCCGGCACCCGCAAGCCCCGCAGCGCGCAGCAAACCCCTGCGGCTGAGGGAAGATCCCATCTCTTGCCCGCTCATGCGTGCATCCTCCTTGCCATGATTGTCTTACGCGCCCCGGACGACGACCGAGGAATTGTCCTTCAGGTTCACCGTCTTGACCCGCGCCACATGCTTTTCAATCACATCCCAGATCGGCGGACCCTGGGTGTCCTTGTTGACGCTGGCCCAACCGGCGACGACGTACTTCCTCGACGCCTCGATCGGCTTGCCGGACTTGAGATGGACCATGTCCGAGATGCGCTGGTTGACCGGCCTGGAGACGTCGATCGTGTAGCCCATGCCGCCCATGCGGACCATGTCGCCACCACCCTGGAAATACGGATCGGGGTGGAAGATGTTGTCGGCCACGTCTTCCAGGATCAGCTTGAGCTGCTCGCCGGTCATCTCGTTGCGGTAGCAGTTGGGATAGGTCATCGCCGAGGCATTGGTGATCGCCTCGAAGGTGATCGGATCGCCCGGAATGAGGTTCGGTCCCCAGCGGAAGCCGGGCGACATCGCGATTTCGGCGTCGCGTTCGGACAGCATCGCCTCGCAGATCAGGTCATCGAAGGTGCCGTTGAAATTGCCGCGGCGATAGAGCAGCGAGTCGGTGTGTCCGACGACACGGCCGAGGTCCGCCTCAAAGGGCTTGCGCCACTTGTCGATCAGCGCCGCCATGTCCTTGTCCGGCGTGATCGCATCGGAGAAGACTGGCATCAGCTTGAAGCGGAAGCCGGCCAGTTTCCTGTCCTTGACCTCGATATCGAGGCGGGAGACGAACTTGCCGTGCGAACCGGAGGCAATCACCAGCGTATTGCCGACCTTGAGCACACCCGGCATCGCGTCATGGGTATGGGCGGTCAGGCAGACGTCGATGCCCTTGACGCGGCTGACCATCTTCTTGTCGTTGTCGACACCGTTGTGCGACAGCAGCACGACAATCGCCGCGCCATCGGCGCGGGCCTTGTCGACCTGCTTCTGCATGTCGTCCTCACGCAGGCCGAATTCCCAGTCCGGGAACATCCAGTTGGGGTTGGCAACGGCCGTGCGCGGCATCGCCTGGCCGATGACGGCGATCTTGACCCCGCCCTTTTCGAACACCTTCGCGGCGGGGAAGACCTCTTCCTGCCACTCCTTCGAGCGGATGTTCTGGGCCAGAAATGCGATCGGCGACTTCTCGACGATCTCCTTGACGCGCGCCTCGCCGAGCGTGAACTCCCAGTGCGAGGTCATGGCGTCGACCTTCAGCGCTTCCATCACCTCGACCATGTCGGCCGCGTTGGTCTTCAGCGAGGTCCAGCTGCCCTGCCAGGTATCGCCGCCGTCGAGCAGCAGCACCTTGTCGTCGCCGCGTTCGGCGCGCACCGCCTTGATCAGCGTGGCGACGCGGTCCATGCCGCCCATCTTGCCATAGGTCTTGGCGAGCGAGGAAAAATCATCAAACGTCAGGGCATAGGCATCCGCGCTGCCGGCCGCCACCTTGAAATAATCGCGGAAGGCGCTGCCGGTGATGTGCGGCGGCTGTCCCTTCTCGCTGCCGACACCGAGATTGACCGCAGGTTCACG
>CALCZO010000056.1 GCA_937903315.1 uncultured Alphaproteobacteria bacterium | reverse complement strand
CGCTCCTCGGCGCTGGCGTCCAAGGCGACCGGTTTCCCGATCGCCAAGGTCGCCGCGAAGCTGGCGGTCGGCTACACGCTCGACGAAATCGCCAACGACATCACCGGCGGCGTCACCCCCGCCTCGTTCGAGCCGACGATCGACTATGTCGTCACCAAGATCCCGCGCTTTGCCTTCGAGAAATTCCCCGGCGCCGATCCGGTGCTGACGACCTCGATGAAATCGGTCGGCGAAGCGATGGCGATCGGCCGGACCTTCCACGAAAGCCTGCAAAAGGCGCTGCGCAGCCTTGAAACCGGGCTGATGGGGCTTGATGAAATCGAGATCGAGGGTCTGGGCAAGGGCGAGGATCACAATGCGATCCGCAAGGCGATCGGCACGCCGACGCCGGACCGGCTGTTGCAGGTGGCTCAGGCGCTTCGTGTCGGCTTCTCCATCGACGAGGTCCACCAGAGCTGCAAGATCGATCCGTGGTTCCTTGAGCGGCTGAAGGAAATCGTCGACATGGAGGCCAAGGTCAAGGCGCTCGGCCTGCCCGAGACGGCCGGTGCCTTCCGCCAGGTCAAGGCGATGGGCTTTTCCGACAAGCGGCTCGCCAGTCTCGTCAAGGCGAGCGAAACCGATGTGCGGGCCAGGCGTCACGCGCTCGGTGTTCGCCCGGTCTACAAGCGCATCGATACCTGCGCGGCCGAATTCGCCTCGCCCACGGCGTATATGTACTCGACCTACGAGATGCCGTTCGCCGGCGTGCCCGCCGACGAGGCCCGTCCTTCGGACCGGCGCAAGGCGGTGATCCTCGGCGGCGGCCCGAACCGGATCGGGCAGGGCATCGAGTTCGACTACTGCTGCTGCCATGCCTGTTTCGCGCTCTCCGACGCCGGGTTCGAGACGATCATGGTCAATTGCAATCCCGAAACGGTCTCGACCGACTACGATACCTCGGACCGGCTCTATTTTGAGCCGCTGACCGAGGAGGACGTGCTCGAGATCATGTGGAAGGAGCAGGAGGCCGGGGAACTTGCCGGCGTGATCGTCCAGTTCGGCGGTCAGACGCCGCTCAAGCTCGCCGAAGCGCTGGAGGACAACGACATTCCGATCCTCGGCACCTCGCCCGATGCGATCGATCTGGCCGAGGACCGGGACCGGTTCAAGCGCCTTCTCGACAAGCTCAAGCTGCGCCAGCCGCAGAATGGCATCGCCTATTCGGTGGAGAAGGCGCGTGACGAGGCCGAAAAGCTCGGCTTCCCGTTCGTCGTGCGTCCGTCCTATGTGCTCGGCGGGCGGGCGATGGCGATCATCCAGGACCGCGAGGCCTTCGATGACTATCTGCTCGGCACGCTGCCCAGCCTGATCCCGTCCGACGTCAAGGCGCGCTATCCCAACGACAAGACCGGCCAGATCAACACCGTGCTCGGTCGCAACCCGCTGCTGTTCGATCGCTATCTGACCGATGCGATCGAGGTCGACGTCGATTGCCTTGCCGACGGCACGGATGCGTTCGTCTGCGGCATCATGGAGCATATCGAGGAGGCGGGCATCCATTCGGGCGATTCGGCCTGTTCGCTGCCCGCACGATCGCTGGCGCCGGAGATGATAGACGCGCTCGAACGGCAGACACGGGATCTGGCGCTGGCGCTCAATGTCGTCGGGTTGATGAACGTGCAATATGCAATCAAGGACGGGGTGATCTACGTCCTTGAGGTCAATCCGCGCGCCTCGCGCACGGTGCCGTTCGTCGCCAAGGTGGTCGGCACGCCGTTTGCCAAGATCGCCGCGCGGGTGATGGCCGGCGAGCGGCTGAAGGATTTCAACCTGAAGGCCGAACCGCTTGACCATGTCGGGGTCAAGGAAGCGGTGTTCCCGTTCAACCGGTTCCCCGGTGTCGATACGGTGCTGGGGCCGGAAATGCGCTCGACCGGCGAGGTCATGGGGCTTGATCGGTCATTTGGCATCGCGTTCGCCAAGAGCCAGCTCGGCTCTGGCACCAAGGTGCCGAAAGCCGGCACGGTCTTCGTCTCGCTGCGTGACGACGACAAGCCGCGCATTCTGGAGTCGATCCGCAATCTCGTGGCGCTCGGGTTCCGGATCATCGCAACCGGCGGCACCCAGCGCTATCTCGCCGATCAGGGCATTGCCTGCGCCCGCATCAACAAGGTGCTCGAAGGGCGCCCGCATATCGTCGATGAGATCAAGAACGGCCGGGTCCAGCTGGTGTTCAATACCACGGACGGGGCACAGGCGATGGCCGACAGCAAGGAACTGCGGCGCGCGGCCCTGTTGCACAAGGTGCCGTACTACACGACGCTGGCCGGAGCGATGGCGGCGGCAGAAGGGATCGGCGCCTATCTTTCCGGCGATCTCGAAGTGCGGCCGCTGCAGAGTTATGCCCGCCTTGGTTGAGCGTTCAAAGCGCTTGCACCGCGCGGCGAATTGAACCACTCTTTGACCGTCCGCCTGGCAAAATCTGCCGGGCGGGCGATGCATAGCAATGGATGGCAGTTGCCGGGGCGCGCTGCCTTGATCATCTGAAACCCTGACTGACGGAGCAGCCGATGCTGCCCCGACAGGATTTTTGCCTGAACTGGACGATGTCGATGGAACGAGTACCTGTGACACCGCAGGGCTTTGCCAAGCTGGAAGCCGAACTCAAGCAGCGCCAGCAAGAGGAGAGGCCGCGAATTATCCTGGCGATCCAGGAGGCGCGCGCCCATGGCGATCTGTCGGAAAATGCCGAGTATTCCGCCGCCAAGGAGGCGCAGGCCCACAACGAGGGCCGGATTGCCGAGCTTGAGAGCCTGATCTCGCGTGCCGATGTCATTGATGTCAGCAAGCTGAGCGGTGACCGCGTCAAGTTCGGGGCCACGGTCACGCTGGTCGATGATGAAACCGAGCAGGAGCGCGTCTACATGATCGTCGGCGATTCCGAAGCCGACGTCCGGCAGGGCCGTGTGTCGATTTCGTCGCCGATCGCGCGGGCACTGATTGGCAAGAAGACCGGCGACAGTGTCGAAGTGCAGACGCCGTCGGGCGGCAAGACCTACGAGATCGTCACCGTCGCGTTCCGGTAAGCGGACGCCGAGCGGGAGGGGCTGGACTTGGCCCCTTTCTCCTTCATACTGCTTCATATCTGAACCGATAGTCCGGCGTGAAGCCGGCGGGACGCAGTACGGGAGGTCTCAATGAGCGCGCAGACGGCGATTGCACGTCCTTGGCTGATGCATTATCCGCCCGGTGTGCCGCAGCAGGTTGACCCTGACGCAATGGGAACGCTGGCTGATATGCTGCGTGAGGCCTGCTCTGCCCATGCCGACAAGCCGGCGTTCGAGAGTTTCGGAAAGCGCCTGACCTTCCGCGAAACCTATGCTGCTGCCGAGGCGGTGGCGTCCTGGCTGCAGCAGCAGGGCTGCGTCAAGGGCGAGCGGATTGCCCTGATGATGCCGAACGTTATGGCCTATCCGCCTGCGATCTTCGGAGCGCTGCTGGGCGGCTTCACGGTCGTCAACGTCAATCCGCTCTATACCCGGCGGGAGCTTGAGCACCAGCTCAAGGATTCAGGGGCGACAACGCTGTTTGTGCTGGCGAATTTCGCGCATGTCGCGGCCGCTGCGGCCGGGCCGGCAGGCGTGCGGCGGGTGGTCATCGTCGAGCCGGGCGACCTGCTCGGCCTGAAGGGAACCATCATCAATTTCGTTGCCCGGCATGTGAAGAAGGTTGTGCCGGCCTATTCGATTCCTGACGCGGTGCGCTTTGCCGATGTGATCGCCGCAGGGCGGTCAAAACCGATGGCGGCGGTGCCTATCGGGCGCGAAGACGTCGCCTTTCTCCAGTATACCGGCGGAACCACGGGCATTTCCAAGGGCGCGACGCTGACCCACCGCAATGTCGTGGCCAATGTGCTGCAATGCGATGCATGGCTGGCGTCCAAGCGTGAAGCCAGCACGGCCCATGTCATGGTCACAGCACTGCCGCTCTATCACATTTTCGGGCTGACCTGCTGTTGCATCATGATGGCGCGGTGGGGAGCGATGTGCCTGCTGATCGCCAACCCGCGCGACTTCGACGGGTTCATCAAGACGCTGAAATCGAGCCGAATCACCCTCTTTTCGGGAGTGAACACGCTCTACAACGCACTCAACAACCATCCCAGGATCGCTGAAGTCGACTTTTCACATCTGGTTTCGGCGGTCGCAGGCGGGATGGCGATGCAGTCGTCGGTTGCGCGCCGCTGGAAGGAACTGAGCGGGGTCGCCGTTCTGGAAGGTTATGGCCTTTCGGAGACCTCGCCGGTCGTGACCCTGAACGATCCCGGTCTGGTCGAGTTTTCCGGCACCATCGGCTATCCGATTTCCTCGACCGATGTGGTGATCCGGGACGATGCCGGGCGCGATGTCATGGCGGGAACGCCGGGCGAGCTGTGCGTGCGCGGGCCGCAGGTGATGTCGGGCTACTGGCAGCGCCCGGACGAGACGGCGCGGGTCATGACGCCGGACGGGTTCTTCCGGACCGGCGATATTGCGGTGATGCTTCCCGACGGCCAGTTCAAGATCGTCGATCGCCTCAAGGATATGATCCTTGTCTCGGGGTTCAATGTCTATCCCAATGAGGTGGAGGAGGTGCTGGCGTCCCATCCCGGCATTCTCGAAGTCGGGGTGGTCGGCGTGCCCGATTCGGTTTCCGGGGAGGCGGTGGCAGCCTATATTGTCCGCAAGGACCCCGATCTTGGCGAGGATGCCATCCGCAGCTACTGTCGCGAACGGCTGACGGCCTACAAGGTGCCGCGCCAGATCCATTTCCGGGACTCGCTGCCTAAGACCAACGTCGGCAAGCTGCTGCGGCGGCAGCTGCGCGACGAGGCCCAACCGGGCCGCTGATCGCACCCCGCAGGGATGTGAATTGCCTGTCATCGGCGTGCGGCAGTAGGTTGCCTTTTGCAATGGCGAAGGAACAGACATGCTGATCAGGCGCACCAAGCGGTGGCATATTCCCGAGGCTGAAGCGACGCCGGAGGCAGTTTACCTCAATCGAAGGGCGCTCATGGCCGGGGGGCTGGCGATGGTGGCCGGCCCGGCGCTGGCCCAACGGACCACGGATGATCCGTCCATGACGCTGTATCCGGTCCGGCGCAACGCCAAATATGCGCTTGACCGGCCGCTGACGCCTGAGGATCTGGCGGCGAACTACAACAATTTCATCGAGTTCTCATCGTCACGACGCGGGGTGACCAAGGCGGCGCAAAGCCTCAAGGTCCGGCCGTGGACGGTTCTGATCGACGGGCTCGTCGAAAAGCCGGTCGAGATCGGCATCGACGACCTGCTGAAAATCATGCCGCTCGAGGAGCGCCTCTATCGGATGCGCTGTGTCGAGACCTGGGCGGTGGCGGTGCCGTGGAGCGGTTTCGCCTTCAAGGCGCTGATGGATCAAGTCCAGCCGCTGTCCTCGGCCAGGTTCGTGCGGATGGAATCGTTTCTCGACCGGTCGATGGCGCCGGGACAGCGGTCCTCGCTCTACCCGTTCCCGTATGTCGAGGGCATGACCATGGCCGAGGCGGCGAACGAACTGGCGTTTCTGGTCACCGGTGCCTATGGCAAGCCGGCGGCCAATCAGTTCGGAGCGCCGCTTCGGCTCGCTCTGCCGTGGAAATACGGTTTCAAGAGCATCAAATCGATCCGAAAAATCAGTTTTGTCGCCGAACGGCCAGTCAGCCTTTGGGAGAAACTGCAGCCGGATGAATACGGCTTCTGGGCCAATGTGAACCCGGAGGTTCCGCATCCGCGCTGGAGCCAGGCGCAGGAACAGCTGATCGGCAATCCGATCAAGACCTTGCCGACCCAGATCTACAACGGCTACGGCCCGGAGGTCGCTCACCTCTATCAGGGGCTTGAGCGCGAGCGTCTGTATCTGTGAAAAAATAAGGCCGGATGCCCTGATACATACACATCAGGGCATCCGGCTTAGGGATGTCCAACGGGAGGAGATGGACATCACTGATCCGAAGGGGCTCGACACCGGGAGGAGATGTGTGGCCAACGCTTCGAATAACTTAGATATCGTTGAATCTATTGCGGCGCACAATCGATAAAAAAGTATAACTGCTATGCGCATGCCTCATATCTCGGCAGGGTGTCGCAAGCCGCACCACGGTGCATATCCGATGTGCCGGGACGGCGCGCCGGACACTGAAGCAACGCAGATTGGCCGGAGACCGGTTGAGCCGACTGTCTGGTGATGGATCAATGCGCCGTCAGAATGACCAGCGCTGGGCCTTTGTGACGACGAAATCGCGGAATGCCTGAACGCGCGCCACGCCTTTCAGCGTTTCGGCAAAAACAAGGTAACACTCGAGTTCGGGCATCGATTCAGACGCCAGCACCTGCACAAGGCCACTGTGCTGCTCGATCAGGTAGTCAGGCAGAACCGCGATGCCGGCACCCTGCTGGGCGGCGCGCATCAGGCTGGTGAGGTTGTTGACCGTCATCACAGCATCGCGCGGTTCGCGCACGTCCCTGCCGGCGGTCAGATGCCAGTTCAGGTTTTTCAGGTACGACGGGATATCGCCGCCAAAAGCCAGCAGACGATGCTGGTCCAGATCAGCGGGATTGCGGGGCTGGCCATGGCGCTTGAGGTATTCGCCAGAGGCCAGCGCGTGAAAATGGACGGTGAACAGCTTGCGGCGGATCAGATCACCCTGCACGGGTTCACGCAGCCGAATGGCGACATCGGCTTCGCGCATCGCCAGATCAAGTTCATCATCAGTCAGGATGACTTCGAGCCGGATATCGGGATACTGGGCGAGGAATTCGTCGAGGCGCGGGGTCAGCCAATGGGCACCGAGCCCGACATTGGCGGTGACTTTCAGCACGCCATCGGGCTTCTGGCGGCTGTCCATCAGCATCGCCTGGGTCTGTTCGAGCTTGGTGACCAGATCGCGCGCGGTGCGGAACAGCAGTTCCCCCTGCTCGGTCAGGACCAACCCGCGGGCATGACGGTGAAACAGCGGGATTTTCAGATCCGCTTCCAGCGCGCTGACCTGCCGGCTGACTGCAGACTGGCTGAGGCCGAGCACATCGCCGGCCTTCGTCAGGCTTCCGGCGGATGCGGCAGCGTGAAAAATGCGTACCTTGTCCCAGTCCATTGTTCTGATCGGCATGGATGATTGTTGCAGATTCCGCGCGAGCAAAGTCAACCCGTCGCCGCGAATCCCCCCTTTTCGCCGCCCCTGTCACTTTGGCAGGTTGTCAAGCGCTGCCCGAATAGGCAAGCAATAAGTTGTATGACGTCAGAGAATGGCGAGACTACGACGCCCCAGCGCCGGCCTGTCGCTGGGTATGCAGCCAGCGCTCGGCTTCGAGCGCTGCCATGCAGCCCATTCCGGCGGCGGTGACGGCCTGGCGGTACGTCTCGTCGGCCACGTCGCCGGCGGCGAACACGCCGGGGATGTTGGTGGCGGTCGAGCCGGGAACGGTGGCCAGATACCCGGACGGGCGCGTATCGAGCTGGCCGATGAACAGGTCGGAGGCCGGCTTGTGGCCGATGGCGACGAACACGCCGTGGGTTGCGAGGTCCGACAGCGCGCCGGTCTTCACGTTGCGGAGCCGGACATGGGTGACGCCGAGCGGCTCTTCGGTGCCGCAGATCTCGTCGATGGCCGTATCCCACACCGGTTTGATCTTCGGGTGGTTGAGCAGCCGGTCCTGCAGGATTTTTTCGGCTTTCAGGCTGTCACGGCGATGGACCAGCGTGACCGACGAGGCGAGATTGGCAAGATACAGCGCTTCCTCGACCGCCGAATTGCCGCCGCCGACGACGACCACATCCTTGCCGCGATAGAAGAACCCGTCGCAGGTGGCGCAGGCGGAGACGCCGAAGCCCTTGAACTTCTGCTCCGAAGGCGTTTCGAGCCATTTGGCCTTGGCGCCGGTGGCGATGATCAGCGCATCAGCGGTGAACAATGCGCCCGAATCGCAGGTGAGCATGAACGGCCGCTTCGACAGATCGACCGCCGAGACATGGTCGGAGACCATCTCGGTGCCGACATGCTCGGCCTGAAGCCGCATCTGCTCCATCAGCCAGGGGCCCTGGATGACATCGGCAAAGCCGGGGTAGTTCTCGACATCGGTGGTGATCATCAACTGGCCGCCCGGTTCGAACCCGGAGATCATCACCGGCTTGAGCATGGCGCGTGCGGCATAGATCGCGGCGGTATAGCCGGCGGGGCCGGAGCCGATGATGATCACCGAAGCATGGCGGGATGTCGCAGACATGGAGACCTCGTTCACAGATTCAGGGCGCGCCGGTGGATGCTATAGCGTCGGGCGAGTTCGACCGCTATGGCGGGCGTCGCATCCATCGGGGGATATGTGTAGGTTTCGAGCGCGCCGGTAAAGGGGCGGGTCGCCCCTGCCGCTTCGAGGCCGGCGAGAAAGGCCGTGATCTTGGCGCTGCCGCCGGGCGGTGTATAGAGCAGCACCGGCTTTCCGGTTGCCGCCGCTTCCCCGACCATGTTGACCGAATCGGCGGTGACGACCAGCGCGTCGGCCAGGGCCAGCAGGGCGGGGTAGGGGTTCTCGCCCGTCCCGTCCCAGAAAAACCCGCCGGCCTCCTGCACGATCGTCGCAATGGCGGCGGCCAGCGCCGGCGGCGTGCGGCGCGAGGCCGTCGCCATCAGCGCCGCGCCCGATCCGGCGAGGGTTGCGATCCTGCCCGCAAGATCGGCGATGGCATCCGGCGTGAAGCGGAAATGGGCACTGTCGCCGCCGATGATCAGCGCGACGCGCGGCGTTGCGAGTCGGTCCAGCCCGTGCGGCGGCGCGGCGCGGGCCGTGGCCAGCCGTTCGGGCGAGAACCGGTGCGGCGAGGTCAGCGTGGTCAGGACATTGGCGCCGCGCAACCGGTCATGGGCCGACACCCAGAGGAAATCGGCCGTGGTGGCACCGCAGCGCGGGTCCTTGAAAAACACGGTGAAGGTTCGCCCACCCGAGGCCTTCTTTACCGCCCGCAGATACCTCGCGGTGCGCCGGCCCGAGGCAATGGCCAGATCGGGGAAGGGAGGGGCGATCGGACTGGCGGGACGGTGCGGCGCGTCGGCCGGGTCGATCCCGCCCCACGGCATCAGCCAGACATAGGGCTTGCGTGGTGCGATGCGGCGGATGTCGGCGACGAGGCCGAGCCGTTCGGCGACGCCGAGGCACTGGGCCTCGTCGCCGGCCTTGCCGTCCGACAGGATCCAGCACCGTGCGCCGCCGGTCTGGCGGCGGGCGTGATCAAGATCGGTGGCGGACGGGTCGGCTGGCATGATATCTCCCTCGCCCTGTTCAACCGGTTTTCGTCCGTCGCCGCAACCCTGCCGTCCTCATGCGGGGCGTGCGGTCAGTGCCGCCCATGGCCGTCCATCGATGATCGCCAGCCCCAGCCCGATGCAGGCCATGCCGGCGAGATGGCGCACATGCAGCGTTTCTCCGAGAAACACGATGCCGAGCACGATGGCACTGACGGGAATGAGAAAGGTGGTCAGGGACAGGTTGGTGGCGCCCGCGGTGGCCAGAATGCGGAAGAACACGACATAGGCGAGCGCGGTCGACACCAGCGCCAGCCCGAGCACTGCCAGCCAGACATGCGTGGCCGGCATCGGCAGCAGCCATGGCCGGTCGACCAGCATGACCAGCGGCAGGCTCATCAGGGAGGACAGCGTGAGCTGGCCGGCGGCGGCCGCGATCGGCGGAATGCCGAGGCGCGCGATGCGGCGGCTCCACCAGCCCGACAGGCCGTAGCTGAAGGTCGCGGCGAGCATCGCTGCCTGCTGCGGCAGATGAGCGGATGCGCCGGCAAGGACATCAAGCCCCATCATGCAGGCGACGCCGACAAAGCCGACCACGACGCCGAGCCATTTGGCCGGCGAGGCTTTCTGATCGGACGTTCCCAGATGCAGGATCAGCACGGTGAAGAACGGCGTCGTCGCGTTGAGGATCGAGGCATGGCCCGAGGTCAGCGCCCCTTGCGCCCAGATGATCAGACTTTGCGGCACGATGTTGTTGAGGATCGCCATGCCGGCGAAGGCAGACAGCGCAGTCCAGCCGAATGGTACCCTCTGGCGAAGAACCAGCAGCACGGCAAAGAGGCCGAGCGCGCCGATGGCACAGCGCAGGAACACCAGCGTAAACGGCGGCAGCGCCTTGACCGCGACAGCGATGAAGAAAAACGAGCCGCCCCAGATGGCGGCAAGAGCGATGATCAGGCCCCATTCATGGGCGGTCATGGGGCGTGTCGCGGTCATCTGCGTTCCGATCGGTCTGTCGGATGGTTGCTTACCGCCGGTGCGCGATCAGCGCGACCCGTTTTCGGCGACCACGGGCGTGCGCAGGGCAAAGCGGCGTGAGAAGCCGCAATAGCGCCAGTCGCGCGGCTCGCCGGTATCGAGATGGACCGATTTGGTGTGGCAATAGGTGCCGACACCGCCAGCGCCGGGCATCTTGCGCAGATACGCGGCCAAAACATGCGTCTCGACGCCGGGAATGACGAAATCGGCAGCCTCGCACGAGCGATGAAGGCTGCCGCGGCGACCGCTGCCACGCTGGCCGGAGGTGATGATCGGCATCGCGCCGAAATGCTCGCCGGCCTGCCGGATCATTTCCAGCAGTTGCGGCTTCAGGCAGGCAATCGCGACATGCGACACCTGTTTGATGACACCGGCCTGGGTTTCCTCAAGGTCGAGATCATCCTCGGCCTCCGCCGGGCCGGGCAGGTTGCGCGGACGGAACGGGTCGGTCAGATCGGCCTTGCGGCCCCTGTCGCCCTGCGCCGGCACTGAAGCGGGCACAGCTTCGGTCGCCGGGGCCGCATCAGGCAGGGATGCGCCGTCAGCGGCTGGCCCGGCAGGCGGCTGGTTGGTGAACAGGAGGGCAAACAGGCCGGTCGGCTTGGGCTGAGGCGGGATCTGGGCGGCCGCGTCGATATCGGCGCGGGCCTGATCGGCGGTTTCGGGCGGGGATGCACCTGCGCGGGCGGTCGCCCCTTGGCTGGTACTGCCCTTCGCCGTCGAACGCGGTCGATCCGGGATCGGCGGCAGGGGCACCTTGACCAGTTTCCAGCCCTTGCGATCAGATGCGGGCGGGGAGGCGGCAGGCGATGCGGCCGGAGCCTGCTTCTCACCTGTTGCCTCGGCTGGTGCCGCCTCGTCCTGCCGGGGCGGGGCCGGATCAGGCGCCATGCGCGTTGAAAACAGCGACCATGGTGCGCGGGCGGGCTGGTCCTGCGGCAGCAGAGACAAAGCGGCATCCTGCGCTGCGGCAGGCATCGACACGACGGTCGCGCCGGTCAGCCAGACCATGATCGCCAGCACTGCCTGCTTCAGACCTGATCGCAACAATGGGCCTCCTGATCCTCGATGTGACGCCAAAGCGGCACGGGCGGGGCGGTCTGACCGCCAATTGCGGCCAAACCTTGTTGTGCCGGCTACGACAGCGCGTTGCAGAAGCGCTGGATGCGGCGGCAGGCTTCCTCGAGCTTGTCGTTCGAGGTGGCGTACGAGACGCGGAAATTCGGTCCCTGACCGAAGGACGAGCCATGCACCGTGGCCACGCCCTCATCGTTCAGAAGTTCCATCACGAAGTCTTCGTCCGTGGCGATGACCTTGCCTGACGGTGCCTTCTTGCCGATGACGCCGGCGCACGAGGGATAGACGTAGAACGCGCCCTCCGGCGTCGGACAGGAAATGCCGCGGGCCTGATTGAGCATCGAGACAACGAGGTCGCGCCGTTCCTCGAACACTTTTTTGGACATCGGGATGAAATCCTGCGGGCCGTTGAGGGCCTCCACCGCCGCCCACTGGGCAATCGAGCACGCGCCCGATGTCTGCTGGCCCTGCACCATGTCCATGGCCTTGATCAGCTTTTCAGGTCCGCCGGCATAGCCGATGCGCCAGCCGGTCATGGCATAGGCTTTGGACACGCCGTTGACGGTCAGGGTGCGGTCGTAGAGCGACGGCTCGACCTCGGCCGGCGTGCAGAAGGTGAAATCGCCGAAGGTGAGGTGCTCGTACATGTCATCGGTGAGAATCCAGACATGGGGATGGCGCACGAGCACATCGGTCAGCGCTTTCAGTTCGGCCCAGGTATAGGCCGCGCCCGAAGGGTTGGACGGCGAATTGAACAGGAACCACTTGGTGCGCGGTGTGATCGCTTTCTCCAGCGCCTCGGCGGTCAGCTTGAAGCCGTTGTCGATCGAGGTGGGGATCGAGACGGGCACGCCGCCGCACAGCGCCGCCATCTCGGGGTAGCTGACCCAGTAAGGCGCCGGGATGATGACCTCGTCACCCTTGTTGAGGGTCGCCATGAAGGCGTTGAACAGCACCTGCTTGCCGCCGGTGCCGACGATGATCTGGCTCGGCTTGTAGTCAAGCCGGTTCTCGCGCTTGAACTTGGCGGAAATCGCCTCGCGCAGCGCCGGGATGCCGGCAACCGGCGTGTACTTGGTCTCGCCGCGCTGGATCGCGGCAATCGCCGCATCCTTGATGTTCTGTGGTGTATCAAAGTCCGGCTCGCCGACCGAAAGCGAGATCACGTCCTTGCCTTTGGCTTTGAGATCCCGCGCCATCTGGGTCAGCACAATCGTTGCCGACGGCTTCACGACGGACAGGACATCAGCGAGAAAGGCCATGACTTCACACTCCGGTTTGTGCCAACGTGTCGCGGTTCGGACGGACTTTCCAATAGGCAAGGCCGGCGAGTGCTTCAAGCGATTTCGGCGCCAGCGAGTGCTGAAACGATCAAGGTCGAGGAACCATTCGATGACATTTTCCGTTTCCCGGCGCGGATTGCTGGCCGCTGCCGCGCTTTCCGCCCTTCCGCTGAGTGTTCGCGCGCAGGCGTTTCCGTCCAAGGTGGTGAAGATCGTCGTTCCCTATCCGCCGGGCGGGCCGACCGATGCGCTGGCCCGGATCATCGCCAATGAAATCCAGGGCGATCTCGGCCAGTCGGTGATCGTCGAGAACAAGGCCGGCGGATCGGGTTCGATCGGCACGCGCGGTGTTGCCAAGGGCGATGCGGACGGCCATGTCCTCGTGCTTGGCAACAACCAGACCCACGTCAACAACGCCTTCCTGCTCAAGGAGGCCGGCTACGATCCGATCAGGGATTTCGCACCGATTGCCGGGCTGGCCGATCTCCAGCATGTGCTGGTGGTGCGCAAGGACCTCGAGGCCAAGACCGTTGGTGAACTGGTCGCGCTGGCCAAGAAGAACGCCGGCAAGTTCAACTATGGCTCGACCGGGGTCGGGTCCGGCTCGCATCTGGCGATGGAACTGTTCAAGACCCGGACCGGCACGGACATGACCCATATCCCGTATCAGGGTGCCGGGCCGATGGCGGCCGAAGTGGTCGCCGGCCGCATCGATCTGGCGTTTGCGACGCTGCCCAGCGTGCTCGGCCATATCAAGGGCGGCACGATGAAGGCGCTGGCGGTCGCAAGTCTCGCGCGCGCGCCGCAACTGCCGGACGTGGCGACGCTGAAGGAGCAGGGACTGGTCGATTCTGAAGCCGACAGCTGGCTGGCGCTGTTTGCGCCGGCCGCCGCGCCTCAGGCCGCGCGCGACGTCCTGACCAAGGCCGTGCTGGCCGCACTCAGGAAGTCGACCGTGGCAGAGGGTGTCGCCAAGCTCGGCTTTGCGATGTCGTTGCGTGAGCCGGCGCAGTTTGCGACCTATCACGGCAACGAAATGAAAAAATGGGATGCCGTGATCAAGGCTGCG
>CALCZO010000055.1 GCA_937903315.1 uncultured Alphaproteobacteria bacterium | reverse complement strand
GATCCGGGGACCGGCCGCGTTGTCGGCGCTCTAGTTCAGGCCGGCAAGCATCTTGCGCAGCTGCTTTGTCGCAGGGGTGACGATGGCGACGAAATAGGCCTCGCGCAGGCGGCGCTGGCAGCGGTGCGCCTTGACGTAGCCGCGCGCGCCGCAATGGAGCATCGCATGGTGGGCGGCCGCGACGCTGGCCTCGCCCCCGGTCAGCCGCATGGCGACGACGCGTTTCCAGAACGCCTCGGACGGATCGTAGGGGGTCTTGGCAAGGGCAAAGACCTCGTCCTCGACCGCCTGCAACTGGTCCTCGATCATGCCGGGCTGAACATCGAGATAACGGTTGATATGGCCGAGCGAAGGCTCGACTTCGCGCATCATCGCAATGCAGTCGCGCACCAGACCGATCGCCATGCCGGCCTGCAGCAGCACGAAGCCGGCGCGGATCGTCCTGATGTACGGCAGTGCCGGGTCGGCGAGGATCATGTCATCGGGCACGAACAGGTCGCGGACCTGAACCTGATAGGTGCCGGTGCCGTCCATCGCCAGAAACGGTTCGCAGGCCTTCAGCGCGACGGCAGGCTCGGAACAGTCGATCAGGCAGATGACGCTGGAGCCGCCCTCGACCTCGAAGACCGCGCCGAACAGATGGTCCGGGCCGAGGTTCGAGACCCACGGCAGCAGGCCCTTGACGCTGTAGCCGCCCTCGACCTTGCGGCCCTTGAGGCGGAACGGCTCGATGTCGAACAGCGCCTTCATCGGGTTCGACAGTCCGGTGCCGCCCAGTCGCCGCCCCTCGCTGCACGGGCCAAGGAATTTGCGCTTCAGCGCGGTGTTGTCGCTGTTGAGAATGTACCAGACCAGCGTGTTCTGACACCAGTTCATGAATCCGGTCGACAGGCAGGTCTCGGCGATGGAGGCCATGCCCTCGATGGTCTGGCCCAGCGTGTGGCCGGGGGCGGCGAGATGAAGGCCGTAGGCGCCTGCCGCGCCATAGGCGCGCAGCACCGCTTCGGGGTAAAATCCCTCATCGATCTCGGAGACGATCGGCGCAAGGTCCCGGCGGGTGATGGCGCGGATGTCCTGAAGCGGAGCGAGGGGATCGCGGACAGCGGGAGCAGGGCGGAGGGCAACGGTCTCGGTGGCGGGCATGGCTGAACCTCGTGTGTGGGGTGGTGCGGCCGGCCCCCTCGCCGGACGCTCTGAAGGCCGGCGTCAGGCGCGGGCGACATCCAGCGCGACGGGCCGGGTGAAGGTGTTGGCCACCGGTGACCACTTGCGGACATGGGTGATCAGCGCATCGATCTCGTCGGCCGAAATGCCGTCGCATTCCATGTCGACCTTGATGCGGACATCGGTGAAGCCGACCGGCTTTTCGCTGATATCGCCCGTACCCCAGACGGCGGTGATGTTGAGGTCGCCCTCAAGGCTGAGTTCGAGCTTGCGGACGGTCCAGCCGCGATGGACGGCATTGGCATGCAGACCGACGGCGATGCAGGATCCGAGCGCGGCCAGCGTCGCTTCCGACGGGTTCGGCGCGGTGTCGTCGCCCAGCAGCCCCGGCGGTTCGTCGACAATGTACGGCTCGAGATTGCGGATGTAGTTGAGATGGCGGAAGCGGCCCTCGGCCACCGTCCTGCATTTGAGCGTCTTGATGACGTTCGGGTTGGCCTTGTTGACGGCAATGAGCTGCTCCAGCCCGTCACGGTCGATCGGGGCAAGGCAGCTGGTCGGTGCCGTCGGTGCCAGGCAGGCGGTCAGGACGACGGGTTGGGATGCAGCGGACATCGGGGGCTCCTGAGGGTAAAGTGAACAGACCGTTCTGTCTAAGCATGGTGCGTGCCAAACCCGATCCGCGCGCCTGCGACACATGGAACGCCGCTTGCTCGGCTGTGGCCAGACCGGTCTGTCTTTCGGGGTGGCCGGGTTGCTGATATGGAGATTGCGACATGATGGTCAGCGCAGCGGGGGCCGGTTCATTGGCAGAGGCAAATGCAATTTCCTGTGTGACTTCAGGCGGCAAAGCGGCTGCCAGTGCCCGCGACCGGCTGCTGGATGCGGCGACGCAGCTGTTCTGCCGCTACGGCATCAATGCGGTCGGGGTCGATGCGGTTGTGCGCGAGGCGGCAACCGCGAAGGCGACGCTGTACAAGACCTTCGGCTCGAAGGAAGGGTTGGTCGAGGCCGTGCTGGAGCGCGAAGGCGCGGCATGGCGCGACTGGTTCGTAGGCGCGCTGCTCACAGGAGAGGCAGGCGCTGCTGAACGGCTCGGCCGCATTTTTCCGCTGCTGGGGGAGTGGTTTGCCAGCGAGCGGTTCTATGGCTGCCCGTTCATCAACGCACTCGGCGAGCATGACAAGAAGGAAGGGCGGTATCGCCACATCGCGCTGAGCCACAAGCGCTCTGTGCTCGCGGTGCTGGCGCGACTGGCGACCGAGGCCGGCGCCCGCGATGGCGACGCGCTGGCGCATCAGTTCGGGCTGCTGATCGACGGCGCAATCGTCGCGGCCATGGTCACTGGCAGTCCGCAGCCGGCGGAGGTTGCGGCGCAGATGTCAGCGGGTCTGCTGGCGTCGCTCGATCACGAAGGGCG
>CALCZO010000054.1 GCA_937903315.1 uncultured Alphaproteobacteria bacterium | reverse complement strand
ACCCTGCTCGGGCTGGAGGACCGGATGCATTACCTGCCGCAGAACCTGTCCGGCGGGCAGAAGCAGCGTGTGGCCATTGCCCGCGCGCTGGTCGGCAATCCCGACATCATCTTCGCCGACGAGCCGACCGCCGCGCTCGATCGCGACACCGGGCTTCAGGTGGTGCGCGTGCTCAAGGCGCTCGGTGCGGCACGGCGCACGACGACGCTGATGGTCACCCACGACAACCGGATTCTCGATCTCGCCGACCGTATCCTGACGCTCGAGGACGGCCGCATCGTGTCCGATTCGCGCTGAGACAGGCGCCGCTTTTTCATCTCCTGAAACCGGCTGCTGCCATTTGCGTCGGCTGACAGAAAAAGTGATCGGCAATCTGCTGATTCTGTCAGCACAGGCCTGCCTGCTCCTTGACCTAAAGCAGGGAACGGGGCGACGTTAGCGCTAAGAAGAAGGACCGTCGGCGTGATCGGGCCGTTCCGCACAGGAACCGGCCGGGCAGGAACGACAGGGCAGATAACGGAGGAAGCGGTTGAAACCCGACAGGTTGGGTCTGGTGGATTATTTCCACAAGGTCGTCGATTGCCAATGGGCCTGCCCGGCCCATACCCCGGTTCCCGAGTACATCCGCCTGATCGCTGCCGGGCGACACTCGGACGCCTACATGATCAACTGGGAATCCAACGTCTTTCCCGGCATTCTGGGCCGCACCTGCGATCGCCCCTGCGAGCCGGCCTGCCGGCGCGGCCGTGTCGAGAAGGAGCCGGTGGCGATCTGCCGGCTGAAGCGCGTCGCCGCCGACAACAAGGATGACATCCGCGCCCGCCTGCCGCGCCGGCCCGAGGTGATGAACGGCAAGCGCGTTGCCTGTATCGGCGCCGGACCCGCCTCGCTGACGGTCGCGCGCGATCTTGCCCCCCTCGGCTACGAGGTCGTGGTGTTCGATGCCGAGCCGAAGGCCGGCGGCATGGTCCGTACCCAGATCCCCAAGTTCCGCCTGCCTGAAAGCGTCATCGATGAGGAGACGGGCTACGTGCTCGATCTCGGCGTCGAATTCCGCCACAGCCACCGCGTCGAGAGCTTCAAGGCGTTTCTCGCCGGCGGCTGGGATGCGGTGTTCGTCGGAACCGGCGCGCCGCGCGGCCGCGATCTCGATGTGCCCGGCCGCAAGGAGGCCGCTGCGCAGATCCACCTTGGCATCGACTGGCTGGCCAATGTCGCGTTCGGCCATGTCACGTCGATCGGCAAGCGCGTCATCGTGCTTGGCGGCGGCAACACGGCGATGGACTGCTGCCGGTCCGCCCGCCGGCTCGGCGGTGAAGACGTCAAGGTCATCGTCCGCTCCGGGTTCGAGGAAATGAAGGCCTCGCCGTGGGAGAAGGAGGACGCGATGCATGAAGGCATCCCGATCCTCAACTACATGGTGCCCAAGGCGTTCAAGCACGAGAACGGCAAGCTCACCGGCATGATCTTCGAGAAGGTCCGCGCCGAATATGACATCAACGGCCGCCGCCGCCTGCTGCCGACCGGCGAGCCGGACGCGCATGTCGACTGTGACGAGGTGCTGGTCGCCGTCGGGCAGGAGAACGCCTTTCCGTGGATCGAGCGCGACATGGGGATCGCCTTCGACAAATGGGACATGCCGGTGGTCGATGAGGTCACCATGGCCTCGACGCGGCCGAACGTGTTCTTCGGTGGCGATGCCGCCTTCGGGCCGAAGAACATCATCTGGGCGGTTGCCCATGGCCATGCTGCGGCCGTGTCGATCGACCGCTACTGCAGCAATCGCGATGTGGCCGATCGGCCGCCGCCGGGCTTCAGCCTGATCAGCCAGAAGATGGGCATTCACGAATGGAGCTATGACAACGCCATCTCGCTCGATGCCCGGCGCAAGGTGCCGATGCTCGACAATGCGGTCGCGCTGACCGACATCCGCAAGGAAGTCGAACTCGGCTTCGATGATGCCCGTGCGCTGGCCGAAAGCGCGCGCTGCCTCAATTGCGACGTGCAGACCATTTTCGCCCAGCCGCTGTGCATCGAGTGCGACGCCTGCGTCGATATCTGTCCGATGGACTGCATCACCTTCACCGCGCCGGGCGAGGAGGCGGATTTGCGGACGCGGCTCAACGCGCCGGCCCGCAACATGGAACAGGATCTCTACCTCTCCGATGCGCTCAAGACCGGGCGCATCATGGTCAAGGACGAGGATGTCTGCCTGCACTGCGGCCTGTGTGCCGAACGGTGCCCCACCGGGGCGTGGGACATGCAGAAGTTCTCCATTCAACTGCCGCGTGCGGGTGCTACATGTCGATCGAGAGTGTGAACGATTTCGTCGTTCGCTTTGCCAACATCAACGGCTCGGGCTCGGCCTCGGCCAACCAGATGTTCGCAAGGGCGATCATGCGGATGGGTGTGCCGGTGGCCACCCGCAACATCTTCCCCTCCAATATCCAGGGCCTGCCGACCTGGTACGAGGTTCGGGTTTCCGAGGCCGGATGGCTCGGTGCGCGCGGCGGGGTCGATCTCGTCGTCGCGATGAACCCGCAGACCTGGGACAAGGACGTCGCCTCGATCGATCCGGGCGGCTATCTGTTCTATGACAGTTCGCGGCCGATCCCGGCGTCGAAGTTCCGCAAGGACATCACCGTCATCGGCGTGCCGCTGACCGAGATGTGCAATGCGCTTTATTCCGAGCCGCGCCAGCGCCAGCTGTTCAAGAACATCATCTGTGTCGGCGCGCTCGCCGCCCTGCTCGACATCGAGGCCGACGCGGTGCTGCAACTGCTGTCCGAGCAGTTTGCATCGAAGGAAAAGCTGATCGAGGCCAACCACAAGGCGTTCCGCGTCGGTCATGACTGGGCGCGGACCAACCTGACCTGCCCGCTCGGCATCCGCGTCCGCCGCTCCGATGGTGTCGGCGACCGCATCTATGTCGAGGGCAATTCGGCGGCCGCGCTCGGTGCGGTCTATGGTGGGGCGACGGTCTGTGCCTGGTATCCGCTGACACCGTCGACCTCGCTGGCCGAGGCCTTCACCTCGTGGTGCCGCAAGATGAGGACCGAGCCGCAGACCGGCGCCCACCGCTATGCCATCGTGCAGGCCGAGGACGAACTGGCCTCCATCGGCATCGTCGTCGGCGCCGGCTGGAACGGCGCGCGGGCGTTCACCGCCACCTCCGGCCCCGGCATCTCGCTGATGCAGGAGTTTCTCGGTCTGGCCTACTTCGCCGAAATTCCGGCGGTCCTGTTCAACGTCCAGCGCGGCGGTCCCTCCACCGGCATGCCGACGCGGACCCAGCAGTCCGATGTGCTGGCCTGCGCCTATGCCTCGCATGGCGATACCAAGCATGTGCTGTTGTTCCCGTGCGATCCGGGCGAGGCCTTCACCTTCGGCGCCGAGGCCTTCAATCTCGCCGATCGACTCCAGACGCCGGTGTTCGTCATGCTCGATCTCGATATCGGCATGAATTCAAGCCTTGTCGCCCCGTTCAAGGTGCCGCAGACGCCGCTCGATCGCGGCAAGGTGATGACCTACGACAACCTTGAAAGCGGTGTTGATTTCGGCCGCTACCGCGATGTCGACGGTGATGGCATTCCCTACCGCACCTATCCCGGCGTTCATCCCACGCGCGGCTCGTACTTCACGCGCGGCACGACACGCGATGCCTATGCGCGGTATACTGAGGAAGGGGGCCCCTATATCGAGAACATGACCCGCCTGCTGCGCAAGTTCGAGACGGCGAAGACGGTCGTGCCCGCACCCGAGATCAGGAACGCCAGCCGGCCGACCCGGCGCGGCGTCATCTACTATGGCTCGACCACCGCCGCGATGGACGAGGCGGTGCATCATCTCGAAGGCGATGGCATCCATCTCGACGAATGCCGAATCCGCGCCTTCCCCTTCGCCGACGCGGTGGTCGAGTTCATCGCCGCCCATGACGAAGTCTTCGTCGTCGAGCAGAACCGCGACGCGCAGCTCCGGTCCCTGCTGTTGATCGAGCACGGCGTTGATCCGGCGAAACTGACCTCGATCCTGCATTATGATGGCTCGCCGGTCACCGCCCGCTTCATCGTCTCCGCCATATCCGAACGGCTGGCCCCGGCCGCCGGCGTCAAGAAGGAGAAGGTCGCATGACCTATCTTGCCAAGCCGAAGTTCCATCATCCGGCGCTCGAGACCAACGCCATCGGCCTGACCCACCGCGACTACGAAGGGTCGATCTCGACGCTGTGCGCCGGCTGTGGTCATGATTCGATCTCGTCGGCGATCATGCACGCCTGTTATGAGCTGAGCCTGCCGCCCCATCGCATCGCCAAGCTGTCGGGTATCGGCTGCTCGTCGAAGACGC
>CALCZO010000053.1 GCA_937903315.1 uncultured Alphaproteobacteria bacterium | reverse complement strand
ACCGGCACAGGACGGCGCAGGCGCTCGGCTTCGACCGGCCGACCGCCAATTCGCTTGACTCCGTCTCGGACCGCGATTTCGCGCTCGAGGCGCTGTCCGCAATGGCGATCTCGGCGATGCATCTCAGTCGCCTAGCCGAGGAAATCGTCATCTGGTCGACGCCGCAGTTCGGCTTCGTCACCCTGTCGGACAGGTTCACCACCGGCTCGTCGATCATGCCGCAGAAGCGCAACCCCGACGCGGCGGAGCTGGTGCGCGCCAAGATCGGCCGCATCATCGGCGCGCTGACCGGCCTGCTGGTCGTCATGAAGGGTCTGGCGTTGAGCTACGCCAAGGACATGCAGGAAGACAAGGAGCGCACCTTCGACGCCTTCGACGCCTTCGCGCTTTCGGTTGCCGCAACAGCCGGGATGGTGCGCGATATGGAGCCGAACGTCCGGACGATGAAGAAGGCTGCCGGCGCCGGGTATGCCACCGCCACCGATCTGGCCGACTGGCTGGTGCAGGCGCTCGACATCCCGTTCCGCGAGGCCCACCACATCACCGGCCGCATCGTCGGCATCGCCTCGGCGCGCGGCGTCGACCTCGACAAGGTGACGCTGGCCGAGATGCAGGGCGTCGAGCCGCGCATCACCGAGGCGGTCTATTCCGTCCTCGGCGTCGTCAAATCGGTGAAAAGCCGCACCAGCTATGGCGGAACCGCCCCGGCCAACGTCCGCCGTCAGGCACAGGGCTGGCGCCGGCGGCTTGCCCGTGAAAAAGCCTGAGTGGCCCGGAAATTGTTGCGCCCGTCGCAGCAAACCGTGCTACGTACCGAGGGATCGACCAACAATGGCCCACCCGATGAAGACTGATCTGGCAACCGAGGGACTGACCCGCCGCACCGCGATGCGCGCGGGAGCATTGGGGCTGGCGGCTCTCGTCGCCGGCTGTGGCAAGCGCGGCCCGCTGGAGCCGGCCGACAGCGGCGACGACAAGCCGCAGGGCCAGCCCGACCCGTCGGGCGACGGGGTCGTTCCCAACTTCAAGGGCGCTCGCCGCCGGGCCGAGCCGATCAAGCCGCCCGAACGGGACTTCTTCCTCGACTTTCTGCTTTGAGTCGACTCGCCTGACCTGACGGTTGGCCGTCGCGGGGTTCATCGCCATGCATCATTTCGAGTATCGCAACGGTCGGCTGTACGCCGAGGACGTCGCCATCGACGATATCGTCGCGGCGGCAGGCTCGCCGGTCTACATCTATTCAAGCGCGACCTTCGAGCGACACTACCGGGTCTTCCGCGCCGCGGTCGGCGAGAGAGCCCATGTCTTCTACGCGATGAAGGCCAATGCCAATCTCGGCGTGCTGGCCACCCTCGCCGGACTTGGCGCAGGGGCCGATGTCGTCTCCGAAGGCGAGATCCGGAAGGCGATGGCCGCCGGCATCCCGGCCAGCCGGATCGTGTTTTCGGGCGTCGGCAAGACGGCGGCGGAACTCGCCCATGCGGTCACTGTCGGCCTCTATCAGGTCAACATCGAATCTGAAGGCGAGCTCGACGCGCTCTCGGCCATCGCCAGCGCGATGGGACGCCGGCAGGACGCGGTGATCCGCGTCAACCCAGATATCGGCGCCGGCGGCCATGCCAAGATCACCACCGGATCGTCCGCCAACAAATTCGGCGTCAGTTTCGAGGAGGCGGGCCGGCTCTACACCCGCGCCGCCAACCTGCCCGGCGTGCGGATGACCGGACTGGCGTTGCATATCGGCAGCCAGATTCTCGAATTCGACGAGATGGGACAGGCGTTTGCCAAGATTCGCGGTCTTGTCGAGCACCTGCGCGCCGAAGGCCACAGTGTCGAGCGGCTCGATCTCGGCGGCGGCGTTGGCGTGCCATACGAGATGCAGGCCCCGTTCCTCTATGGCCCGGATGTCATCGAGCGCTATGCCGCGATGGTCCGCACCGTCTTTGCCGGTCTTGATATCGAATTCGGCTTCGAGCCGGGCCGCGTCATCGCCGCCAATGCCGGCATTCTCGTCGCCCGCGCGCTGTACGTGAACCGCCGCGCCGACCGGCAGTTCCTCGTTGTCGATGCGGCGATGAACGATCTCGTCCGTCCGGCGATGTATGAAGCCTATCACGAGATCTGGCCGGTCAACGCGCCTGCGCCCGATGCACCGCGCATCGCCTATGACGTTGTCGGTCCGGTCTGCGAATCAGGCGACACCTTCACCACCGGCCGCGTCCTGCCCGAAATCCGGCCTGGCGACCTCATCGCGTTCAAGAGCGCCGGCGCCTATGGTGCCAGCATGGCCTCGACCTACAACCAGCGTCCGCTGATTGCCGAAGTGCTGGTCAGAGGCGACCGCTTCGCCATCACCCGCCCGCGCCAGACCTATGAGGCGCTGATCGGGCAGGACCGGATGCCCGACTGGCTCTGAGCGTCAGCGCGGCCATCGAAAAGCCCGAAAATGTGATGAGCCTGAGACTGGCGCCCGCCCCGTGGCGTGCTAGCCTGCGTCGTTCGTTTCCAACCGGAGCGCCGCCCTGTCATGACCGACGCCGCCGCGTCCCTTCCCGCCCTGCTGAGGCGGAAAATCCGCCTCGCCCGCCTTGCGCTGGCGGCGGAAGGGTTGATGGCGCCGCTGGGCCTGATCGGTGCCATCGGCGCGCTGTTCGTGGCCTTTGCCTGGCTCGGCCTGTTCAACGCCGTAGCGCGCTGGGCGCATATCGGGCTGGCGGCGCTGTTTGCCGCTGCCGGACTGTATGCGCTCTGGCTGCTGGCGCGCTGGCGCCTGCCGCGCGCCTCGGACGGCGGACGGCGGCTCGATGCCGACGATCCGTTGCTGCATCGCCCGCTTGCCGCGCTCGGCGATCGTCCGATCGGCGACGATCCGGTCGCCCATGCGCTGTGGCGTCAGCACAAGAGCCGGGCTGAAGCAGCCGCCGCTCGCCTTGCCGTACCCCCGCCGCAGAGCCCGTGGCCGGTGCGGGACGCGATGGCGCTGCGCTGGGTGCCGGTCCTGCTGCTGGCGGTCGGAGCATTCGTCGCCGGCGACGAGCGGGCGGGCCGGCTGACCGATGCGTTCCGCTTCACCGGTCCGCGTCTTGCCGCAGTGCCGCCGCGTCTCGATGTCTGGATCGATCCGCCGGCCTATACCGGACGGGCGCCGATCTTCCTCTCCGGCCCGCAGGCACCGACAGGCGGCGCGGTAGCGGTGCCGACCGGCTCGGTGGCGGTGATTCGCGTGGCACCGGGCGACGGGGTCAGCCTTGTCGCCCCGCCGACACTGAAGGAAAAGCCGGCGGAGGAGCGCGGTGGCAAGGTGCCCGTCGCCACCCGCGCGGACGGCGCAGCCGCGTTCGAAAAGCGGCTGGTGATCGACCAGAACGCCGACATCGAGGTCCGCCGGGGCAGCCAGTCACTGGCCAGCTACGGGCTCACCGTCATTCCCGATCTCAAGCCCGTGGTATCCTTCACCGAGGTCGGGATCGACGACAGGACGCGCACCCTCAAGCTGCGCTACGCGCTTCAGGACGACTACGGCATTGCCCGCGCCGAGGCGATCCTGTCGCGCGCCGACGGGGCCACCTCGCGCGTGCTGTTGCCCGCGCCCGAGGCCGGTCTTGCCGGACGCAGCGGCGAGAACGAGAGTGTGCTTGTCCTCTCCGAACATCCCTGGGCGGGCGCGAAGGTCGCGATCCGCATTCGCGCCACCGATGATCTCGGCCAGATCGGGGAGAGCGAGGCGCGCGAATCGATCATCCCGGCGCGACGGTTCGACAACCGCCTGTCGCGCGCCCTTGCCGAGCAGCGCCGCCGGATCGTGTTCTTCCCCGACGACCGTCGCACGCCGCAGATCGCGCTCAATGCGCTGCTGATCGCGCCCGAGCGATTCACCCGCCGCTCCGGCGACTATCTGATGCTGTCGATCGCCGCAGGAAAACTCCGCGCCGCCAGAACCGATCAGGACCTGATCGCGCTGGCCCAGTACCTGTGGGAGACCGCCGTCGCGCTTGACGAGGGCGACCTGACCGAGGCCGAGCGCCGGCTCCGCGCCGCCGAGGAACGACTGCGCGAGGCGCTGGAGCGCGGTGCCACTCCGGACGAGATCCGCAAGCTGATGGACGAGATGCGGCAGGCGATGAACGACCTGCTGCGCGAGATGATGCGGCAGGCCGAGCGCAATGCCGACCCGCAGCAGCAGGGCAATGACCGCAACCAGATGTCGCTGTCGCGCCGCGACCTTGAGGACATGCTCAAGCGGATCGAGGAGCTCTACCGCTCGGGCGATTCGGCCAAGGCGCAGGAACTGCTGCGCCAGTTGCAGGATCTGCTCAGGAACATGCAGTCCGCCCGCCGGCGCAATGCCGATCCACGCATGAACGAGATGGGCAAGGCGCTCGACGAGCTTGACCAGATGCGGCGCGAGCAGGAAGGCCTGCGCGACGAGACCTTCCGCAACCAGCAGCGGCGCGGCATGGGCCAGAACCGGCCCGATCGCCAGCGCGGCCAGCAGGGACAACGCGGCCAGCGTGGTCAGCAGGGACAGGGCGAACAGGGCGAGGGCGACGAGGGGGAGGACGGTGAGGACGGCGCCGGCGAGAGCGGCGAACAGGGCCTCGCCGAACGTCAGCAGGCGCTGCGCGACCGTCTCAACCAGCTGCGCGAACGCCTGCGTCAACAGGGCGCGCCGACCGAGGAAGGCTTCGACGGCGCCGACGAGGGCATGGGCGATGCCGAGCAGAACCTGCGCCGCCGCCAGAGCGGCCGGGCCACCGAAGGCCAGCAGCAGGCGATCGACGAACTCGGCAAGGCCGGCCGCGGCCTGCAACAGCAGATGCAGCAGATGGGCCAGGGCGGCGAACCCGGCGAGGGCGAAGGCTTCGGCCCCGGCAATCCTGACGGCAACCCGCGCGGCCGCGCCGAGCAGAATACCGATCCGCTCGGTCGGCCACTTCCCGGCGACCGCAACCAGATGGACAACAGCCGCGTCCGCATTCCGCAGGGCGGCGACGTGCGCGGCACCATCGGCGAGCGCGCCCAGCGCGTGCTCGAGGAACTGCGCCGCCGGTTTGGCGAGATCGAACGGCCGCGCGAGGAACTCGACTACATCGAGCGTCTGCTCCGCCGCAATTGACCGGCGCGGCCATCCGGGGCACAACCCCGGCACAGTGCCCGCGTGCGGGCGCGCAGGGATCGGCAGCAGGAGCGCGGCATGCAGGGTGCATTGGTTTTTCTGGTCCCGGTGGCGATCGGCGCGGTGACGCTGGTCCTCGGGCTCGGGCTGTTCAACATGATGCGCGGCGGCAGTCCCAACACCTCGCAGACGCTGATGCGCTGGCGCGTCATCCTTCAGGCGGTGGCGGTCGTGCTGATTCTGATCGTGCTGTGGTTCAAGATGGCATAGGACGGCAGTTGCATGGTGAGGCTCAACCGGATTTACACCCGCACCGGCGACGACGGAACCACCGGGCTCGGTGATGGCAGCCGCGTGCGCAAGGACGATCTCAGGGTCGAGGCCTATGGCACGGTCGATGAAACCAACGCCGCCATCGGCATGGCTCGGGTGGCGCTGGCCGGCAATGCCGGGATCGACGCCATGCTGATGCGTATCCAGAACGACCTGTTCGATCTCGGTGCCGATCTCTGCACCCCCGATACCGGGGAACCGCTCGGCTACGAACCGCTGCGCATCGTCGCCTCGCAGGTCGAGGCGCTCGAACGCGACATCGACGCGCTCAACGCACGATTGGCCCCGCTGCGCTCGTTCGTGCTGCCGGCCGGCGCACCGGGCGCCGCTGCACTCCACCTTGCCCGTACCATCAGCCGCCGGGCGGAACGGGTGATGGTCGCGCTCGCTGCCGATCCGGACGAGCGGATCGGAACGCCAGCGATGCATTATATCAACAGATTGTCAGATTTTTTGTTCGTCGCGTCGCGCTGCGTCAACAACGATGGTGCCGACGATGTGCTCTGGGTGCCCGGAAAGCACCGATAAATCGCTTGTTTTGGGCCGGTCGAGGCCGTTTTGCAGCGACAAAAGGCGCATGCTGCAATGCAAAAGCCTCCGTTGACGCTTGACCGGCACGCCGCTAGGGTTTGCGCCCTGTGAGGAACCGGATTTCCGCTCTTGGAGTAGGCGCAGCATGAAAATCCTTGTCCCCGTAAAGCGGGTGGTCGATTACAACGTCAAGATCCGCGTGAAAGCGGATGGTTCGGGCGTCGATCTGGCCAACGTGAAGATGAGCATGAACCCCTTCGACGAAATTGCCGTCGAGGAAGCGCTCCGCATGAAAGAGGCCGGCAAGGCGAGCGAGATTGTCGTTGTCTCGATCGGCCCGCAGCAGGCGCAGGAGACGATCCGCACCGCGCTGGCCATGGGCGCCGACCGCGGCATTCTCGTCAAGACCGACGCACCCGTCGAGCCGCTGGCCGTCGCCAAGCTGCTGAAGGCTGTGGTCGCCAACGAGCAGCCGGGTCTGGTCATCGCCGGCAAGCAGGCAATCGACGACGACGCCAACGCCACCGGCCAGATGCTGGCCGCGCTGCTGGGCTGGCCGCAGGGCACGTTTGCTTCCAAAGCCGTGATCGGCGAGGGCACGATCGACGTGACTCGCGAGGTCGACGGCGGCCTTCAGACCGTTGCGCTGGCCCTGCCGGCGGTTGTCACCACCGACCTGCGCCTCAACGAGCCGCGCTATGCCTCGCTGCCCAACATCATGAAGGCCAAGAAGAAGCCGCTCGACGAAACGACGCCCGAGACGCTCGGCGTCGATATCGCGCCGCGCCTGACGGTGGTCAAGACCACCGAACCGCCGAGCCGTCAGGCCGGTGTCAAGGTGGCCGATGTCGCCGAACTCGTCGCCAAGCTGAAGAACGAAGCCGGAGTGTTCTGATATGGCTGCTCTCCTGATTGCGGAACACGACAACGCCACCCTCAAGGACGCGACCGCCAAGGCGCTGGCCGCTGCGGCTGCGCTCGGCGGTCCGGTCGATGTGCTGGTCGCCGGCAAGGGCTGCGCTGCGGTCGCCACGGCGGCGGCGGCGCTGGCCGGTGTCGGCAAGGTGCTGGTCGCAGATGACGACGCCTATGCCAACATGCTGGCCGAACCGACAGCCAGACTGGTCGCCGGGCTTGCCGGGGGCTATGACGCGATCGTCGCGCCGGCAACCGCCAGCGGCCGCAACATCGCCCCGCGCGTCGCCGCGCAGCTCGATGTGATGCTGGTTTCGGCGATCACGAAGGTGATCTCCGCCGACACATTCGAGCGCCCGATCTATGCCGGCAACGCCATCCAGACCGTCCGCTCAAGCGATCCGAAGAAGGTGATCACCGTCCAGACGGCGGCCTTCCAGGCTGTCGGAGGCGGCGGGTCGGCACCGATCGAGGCGGTTGCCTCGTCCGGGGTGGATGCCGCGTCGCGCTTTGTCGGCGAGGAACTGTCGAAATCGGATCGTCCCGAACTCGCCTCGGCCAAGATCATCGTCTCGGGTGGCCGGGCCCTGGCCTCGTCGGAAAACTTCGGCACGTACATCGAACCGGTGGCCGACAAGCTCGGCGCTGCCGTCGGCGCCTCGCGCGCGGCGGTCGATGCCGGCTATGCCCCCAACGACTGGCAGGTCGGCCAGACGGGCAAGGTCGTTGCTCCTGATCTCTATGTCGCGGTTGGAATTTCCGGTGCCATCCAGCATCTGGCCGGCATGAAGGATTCGAAGGTCATCGTCGCCATCAACAAGGACGCCGACGCCCCGATCTTCCAGGTTGCCGATTATGGCCTTGTCGGCGACCTGTTCCAGGTGATGCCGGCGCTGGCCGACGAACTGACCAAGATCGGCAAATAGGCAGCAGCAGACGGACAGGGTCGCCCGGCCCTGTTCTTGGCAGGCAGGCACGTTCAGCAGGACAGGACATGACAGGCGAGATCAGGACTTTGGGCATCGTCGGCGCCGGCCAGATGGGCAGCGGCATTGCCCATGTGGCGTCGCTCAACGGGTTC
Organism: uncultured Alphaproteobacteria bacterium; assembly: GCA_937903315.1. Lineage (GTDB taxonomy): Bacteria > Pseudomonadota > Alphaproteobacteria > Rhizobiales > Beijerinckiaceae > JAIUNP01. The sequence goes on along the minus strand of CALCZO010000053.1, from coordinate 739 downwards.
GGCGTGCGCATCCACGACCTCACCGAGGATCGGATCAACGCAGGTCTGGCCACCATCAACGGCAACCTGTCGCGGCAGGTCCAGAAGGGCAACATCGACGATGCGGCCAAGAAGGCAGCGCTGGACCGGATCGAGGCAGCGCCTGCGCTCTCCGATCTTGCGTCCTGCGATCTGGTCATCGAGGCCGCAAGCGAGAACGAGGCGATCAAGCGCAAGATCTTCCAGGACCTCAGCAAGGTCATGAAGCCGGAGGCCCTGCTTGCCTCCAACACCTCGTCGATTTCGATCACGCGCCTGGCCGCCGCCTCCGACCGGCCGGAAAAGTTCATCGGCATTCACTTCATGAATCCGGTGCCGCTGATGCAGCTTGTCGAGCTGATCCGCGGCATCGCGACCGATGATGTCACCTTCCGGACCGCCAGGGTGTTCATCGACAAGCTGGGCAAGACCACAACGGTTTCGGAAGATTTTCCGGCGTTCATCGTCAACCGCATTCTCCTGCCGATGATCAACGAGGCGATCTACACGCTCTATGAGGGCGTTGGCTCGGTCGAGGCGATCGACACCGCGATGCGGCTGGGCGCCAACCATCCGATGGGCCCGCTCCAGCTGGCCGATTTCATCGGCCTCGATACCTGCCTTGCGGTCATGCAGGTCCTGTACGAGGGGCTGGCCGATTCCAAATACCGCCCCTGCCCGCTGCTGGTGAAATACGTCGAGGCCGGCTGGCTCGGCCGCA
>CALCZO010000052.1 GCA_937903315.1 uncultured Alphaproteobacteria bacterium | reverse complement strand
GCGGCGCTGATCCGCAAGGATGTCGATTTCGTCGTCGAGGGCTATGTCGCGGTCCGCGCGATGATGGCCGACAAGCGCCTTGTGCCGCTGGCGGTGACAGGCGCGCGCCGCGCCGCCTATCTGCCCGATGTGCCGACGGCGGCCGAAGCGGGGCTGCCGGGCTTTGACGTGACCTCGTGGAACGCCCTGTTTGCCCGTGCCGGCACGCCGCCGGCGGTGGTCGAGGCGGTCAACCGGGCCGTCGGCGCGGCGCTGGCGGACGAGGGCGTCAGGAAGCGGCTGCTCGATCTCGGCATCGAGGCGCGCGGCGGTACACCGCAGGACATCGGCGACCGGCTGAAGGCCGATATCGCCAAATGGGGCGAGGTGATCCGCAAGGCCGGGGTCGAGCGCCAGTAGGCGCCCGGCTTCGCGCTAGTCCGTCTTGTCGCTGCGCTCGGCGCAGCGGGCGGCAACAAGGCTCGCCAGTTCACGCGTCGAGGGCATGCGGCGACCGCAATCGTCGGCCGCCATTTCATCAACCGCCAGATTCTCGATGATCGCCAGCAGCGTGCGCCGGGTCGCGGAGACATCCTCGGGCGGTACACCCGCAATCGCGATGTCGTTCACTTCCTCGGCCAGCGGGATCAGCTTGTCGCGGAGCGCGCGGCCCTCGGCGGTGAGGAAGACATAGACGTTCTTGCGGTTGTCCGGCATCTGCCGCCGCACGATGTAGCCAAGCTGCTCCATGGCCTTCAGGGCCGAGAACGTGGTCGGCTCCATCACGCCGGCCTTTTCGCTCAGGGCACGCTGGGTCAGCCCGTCCTGCTGCCAGAGGATGCGCAGGAAGGTCCAGTAGCCGTAGGACACGGAATGCTCGGTCAGCCGCATCTGGAAGGACCGCTGGATGCCGCGCATCGCATCGCGGATCAGATGGCCCAGCCGATCGTTCGGGACGTCCTCGCGCCAGTGCTGGAGAACGGCCACCGTGGATGGCGACGGCTGGCGGGCACAGAGTTGTGCGGACTTGCGAGCTTTCTGCGTTTCGTTCAAAGGGTCACCCTCGATTTGCGCGACAATTAGCGATTTTGATCGCATATACAACCTCGGCGAATGCACCATAGCGCCCGAACCGACCGGGCTATGCGCTTTTCGGGCTAGAACTGCTCCCGACCAAGGGGGCAAGAGGGGTTATTGATGTCAGACAACCTGACCTTGCGGCACGGGCCGTGCGAGGTGGAGCTTGGGTCTGTCGGGGCCGAGATGATGGCCTGGCGGGTCGGCGGTCGCGACCTTCTCTGGGACGGCGACGCGCGTTTCTGGGCGCGCCGCTCGCCGATCCTGTTTCCGCTCTGCGGCTGGACCAACGGGCTGACGCTGCGGGCCAAGGGGCGGGCGGCAAAGGTCGACACGCACGGCTTCGGCCGGTCGACGGTGTTCGATCTGGCCCGCACGGGCGATGCGTCTGCGCGGTTTTCGCTCAGCGAGACCGCAGCGACGCTGGCCGAGTTTCCATACCGGTTCGATCTGACGGTCGATGTTGCGCTGTCGGATAGCGGCGTCGCCTTCGACTTTGCCGTGCACAACCCCGGCGACGAGGTGCTGCCCTTCGCGCTCGGGTATCATCCGGGCTTCCGCTGGCCGTTCGATGGTGGCGACAAGGCCGACTACCGCATCGTCTTTGATGCTGCCGAACGGCCTGCCGTGCCGTTGATCGCGCCGGGTGGGCTGTTTACCGACCGGACGGTCGACGTGCCGATGACGGGCCGGAAGCTGTCGCCCGCCGAAGGGCTGGGCGTGCAGGATTCGCTGTTCATCCGCGATTCGGCCAGCGCGGGGCTGGATTTCGTTGCCCCCTCGGGCGCACGCATCCGCGTGGAGACCGAAGGGTTCCCCCATTGGGTGCTGTGGTCGAAGCCGGGCGGCGACTACTACTGCATCGAGCGCTGGAGCGGGGAGGGCGATCCGGTCGGTTTTGCCGGCGACATCACCGAAAAGCCAGGTCAGACCCTGCTGGCACCGGGCGAGACGCAGCGCTCCCGCTTTGCCTGTTCGTTCTCGGCCTGACGCAGGCGGGCTGGCTGCGCACAAGTCCCTTGCCCTTGGCGGCAAGATCGGTCATCGGTTGTCTGACAACAGGGGTTATCGACCATGCATGTTCTGATGATTGGCGCCGCCGGGATGGTGGGCCGCAAACTCACCGCCCGCCTCGTCAAGGACGGCACACTCGCCGGAAAGACGATCACCAAGCTGACACTGGCCGATGTGGTCGCGCCCGATCCGGTCGCCGGCGTCGCCTGCGAGACGATGGCGGTCGATATCTCCGATCCGGCGGTGGCGCCGCGGCTGATTGCCGGCAAGCCGGAGATCATCTTTCACCTTGCCGCGATCGTTTCGGGCGAGGCGGAGCAGAATTTCGACAAGGGTTACGCCATCAACGTCGACGGCACACGCTTTCTGTTCGAGACGATCCGTCAGGCCAACATGGCCTCGGGCGGCGCCTACAAGCCGCGCGTCGTGTTCACCTCGTCGATCGCGGTGTTCGGCGCGCCGTTCCATGACTTCATCGACGACGAGTTCCTCTCCGCCCCGCTGACCAGCTACGGCACGCAGAAGGCAATCGGCGAACTGCTGCTGACCGACTACACCCGCAAGGGCTTTTTCGACGGCATCGGCATCCGCCTGCCCACGATCTGTGTCCGCCCCGGCAAGCCGAACGCGGCGGCGTCGGGCTTTTTCTCCAACATCATCCGCGAGCCGCTGGCCGGGATGGAAGCGGTGCTGCCGGTCGGCGAGGATGTGGTGCACTGGCACGCCAGCCCCCGCTCGGCGGTCGGGTTCCTGATCCATGCCGCCCAGATCGACGGGGCGACAGTCGGCCCGCGCCGCAACCTGTCGATGCCCGGCCTCGCCGCCACGGTGGGCGAGCAGATCGAGGCACTGCGCAAGGTCGCCGGCGACAAGGCCGTGGCGCTGATCAGGCGCGTGCCCGATCCCCAGATCATCTCGATCGTCGCCAACTGGCCGCGCAAGCTCAACCCGCAACGGGCGCTTGCGCTCGGCTTCAAGGCCGAATCGACGTTCGAGGAGATCATCCGCGTCCATATCGCGGACGAACTCGGCGGCAAGATCGGCTGATTGTCGCGGACAGTACGCTGCGAGGGCTTCAGCCCTCCAGTTCCGCCTGTTTCATTTCCAGTTCCAGCCAGCGGTCCTCGGCGGTGGCCAGTTCGGCCTGCGCGGCGGACAGCCGTTCGCTGGCGCGCTTGAACAGCGCCGGATCGCGGGCATAGAGCGTCGGATTGGCGATCGCCTCGTTGAGCATCGCCACCTCCCTGCCGAGTTTCTCGATGGTGTCCGGCAGGGATTTCAGCGCGTGCTGCTCGGTCGGGCTGAGGCGGCGGCGGGCTTGCGGGGCGGCTGCGGCGGTGTCGCGCGGCGGCTCCGCGCCCTTCGCCCCGTCGGCCGTCGCGCGTTCGCGGGCGGTGATGCCTTTGCCGCGCTGGGCGACCATATCGGAATAGCCGCCGGCGTATTCGGTCCAGCGACCGTCGCCCTCAAAAGCGATGACGGAGGTTACGACGCGGTCGATGAAGTCGCGGTCATGGCTGATCAGGATCAGCGTGCCGGGGTAGTCGCCGAGACGCTCCTGCAACAGGTCGAGCGTTTCGAGATCGAGATCGTTGGTCGGCTCGTCCAGCACCATCAGGTTGGACGGCCGGGCCAGCGCGCGGGCCAGCATCAGCCGGCCACGCTCGCCGCCTGACAGCGCGGTCACCGGTGTCCGGGCCTGTTCAGGCGCGAACAGGAAGTCCTTCATGTAGCCGATGACATGGCGCGGCTGGCCGTCGATGATGACAAGATCGCTGCCGCCACCAGTCAGTGCATCGGCCACCGTCATGTCGGCGGTCAACTGGTCGCGGCGCTGATCGAGCGAGACCATCGCGACATTGGCGCCGATGGTGACGGTGCCTGAATCGGGCGCGAGCGTGCCGGTCAGCAGCGACAGCAGGGTGGTCTTGCCCGCGCCGTTGGGGCCGACGATGCCGATCCGGTCACCGCGCGCGATGCGCAGGGAGACATCGCGGACGATGCGCGTCTCGCCGTAGGATTTGGCAATGGCTTTGGCCTCGATGACGATCTTGCCCGAGGCTTCGCTGTCCTGCATCGTCAGGCTGACGGAGCCCTGCGCGCGGCGATGGTCGCGATGATCGGTCCGCATCTGGCGCAGCAGGCCGAGTCGCCGGACGTTGCGCTTGCGCCGCGCGGTGACGCCATAGCGCAGCCAGTCCATCTCCATCGCGATCTTGCGTTCGAGCTTGTGCTGGTCGCGCTCCTCTTCCTCCAGCACCGCGTCGCGCCAGTCCTCGAACGCGGCAAAGCCCGCCTCCATCCGCCGCGTCGTGCCACGATCCAGCCAGACGGTGGCCTGCGACAGGGTTTCGAGAAAGCGGCGGTCATGGCTGATCAGCACGATGGCCGAACGCGAGCGCCTGAGTTCGCCTTCCAGCCATTCGATCGCCGGCAGATCGAGATGGTTGGTCGGTTCGTCGAGCAGCAGGATATCGGGATCGGGTGCCAGCACGCGGGCGAGCGCGGCACGGCGCGATTCCCCGCCCGACAGGGTGGCGGGCGATTCCTCGCCGGTCAGGCCGAGCGATTCGATCAGGTAACGGGCGCGATAGGGGTCGTCGCCCGGCATCAGCCCGGCCTCGGCATAGGCGAGCACGGTGTCGTAGCCGGTGAAATCGGGCTCCTGCGGCAGGTAGCGGATGGTTGCGCCGGGATGGCGGAACACCTCGCCGCTCTCGGCCTCGATCTGGCCGGCGGCGATCTTGAGCAGTGTCGACTTGCCCGAACCGTTGCGGCCGACAAGGCTGATCTTCTCGCCGGCGGCGACACTGATTTCCGCTCCGGCGAGCAGCGGCGTGCCGCCGAAGGTCAGGCGGATCTCGGTGAGGTGGAGCAGGGGCGGTGCCATGGCCGGTGTTGTTCATGAGCGGCGCAGGAAAGGCAAGCACGCAATCTCGACTGTGGACCATCATCGAAATACGGTGTTCAGTTGATCTTAACAGGCCTATGGTCACTCTTGCAGGTATTGCATCGTGGACGATCGTATTGGGCGATGCAGATGCGTTTGATCTCCATGTTCTGGCGTGGTTGTTTTTCATGACTCACAATGGCGGTCAAATATCGCGCCGCAGACGAGATCTAAGCGAGGTTTTTGAATCCCGCGCTTTTCGACTGTTCAGCATCGGCAATTTCTCATCGTTGACTGCGATCTGGATCGTGCGGGTGTGCGCGGGCTGGCTGACCTGGGAAATGACCGGCTCGAAAACCTGGCTCGGCATCACTTCCTTTGCTGAACTCGGCCCGTCGATCATCATTTCGCTGTATGCCGGCGTGCTGGCCGATCGCTATGACCGGATGCGGATCGTCCGCTTCGGCCAGGGGACGCAGACCGCCCTGGCGCTGCTGTTGTTCTGGCTGATCTTCAGCCGCAGCCTGACCATGGGCTGGCTGATCACGGTGCTGCTCGGCTTTGCCGTCATCGGCGGGCTGACGCTGCCGGCGCGGATGGCGCTGCCGCCGGTGCTGCTGCCGCGGTCGCAACTGGCGACGGCGACGGCGGTCGGCTCCATGTCGGTCAACCTGACCCGGCTGATCGGTCCGCTGATCGCCGCGCCGCTGCTGGCGATGCAGCTTGAGGCGGTCGCGATGCTGATCGCCGCGCTCGGCTTTGCCATCAACGCGGTCTGCATGACCATGGTGCGCGATGAGGATCGCCCGGCCAATGCAGCCCTCTCCGCGCCCGCGCCGGATGGGACGGGCTTTTTCGACGCGATGGCCGACATGCTGCGCGACCGTGGACTCAAACTGGTGCTGTGGCTGCAATTTGCGTTGTCGCTGCTCGTGCGCCCGGTCACTGAAATGTTCCCCGCCTATGCTGATCTGGTGTTCCGGATGGGCGAGACCGGCTATGGTGCGCTCAACGGTGCCGTCGGCATCGGTGCCATCGTCGGAGCCGTTCTGATGGTCGGCGAGGCGGCTGGGCGGGCATTGCGCTATCACATCCTGCTTGGCGCGCTGATCTTCGCCGCGGCGACCGCGTCGTTCGCGTTCACGGGCAATTTCTGGCTCGCGCTCATTCTGCTGTTCATTTTCGGCATGGCGATGACGACCATGGGCATCGCGGCGACGACGTTCGTGCAGGTGCAGGCGCCGGTCGAGCGGCTCGGCCGGGTGATGAGCGTCTACAGCCTGATCTTCCGCTTTGCGCCGGCGCTTGGTGCCTTGGCGATGGGTGCCATCGCCGACTGGATGGGTTTGCGGACCTCGGTGCTGTTGCTGTCGCTGGCCGGTCTGGCCGTGGTTGCCGCATGCTGGCGGCCGCTGGTGAAGGAAACGGCTTGAAGCGCCGCCGCCGCCGTCCTATCGGTTGAGTTGTCCGACAACTGCCGCCAGACGGAGCTGATCCTTGCGCGCCACCTCCTCCATTGTTCCGCTGCTCGGGCGCAACCGCGTCGTGCCGGTGCTGACTGTCGCTTCGGCCAAAGAGGGCGTCGCGATTGCACGTGCGCTGGCTGAGGGCGGTGTCACCGTCGCCGAGGTGACGCTGCGCACGCCTGCGGCGCTGGAGGCGATTGCCGCGATCCGCGCCGAATGCCCCGATGTCGTCGTCGGCGCCGGGACCATCGTGACCCCGGCGGCGATTGCCGCCGCTCAGAAGGCCGGCGCGTCGTTTCTGGTCACGCCGGGGACCTCCGCCAGCCTCCGGGCGGCGCTGGCCGATGTGGCCATCCCGGTGTTGCCCGGCGCGGTGACGATTTCCGAGATGCTCGACGTCGCCGAGCTTGGCTTTGCCGAGATCAAGTTCTTCCCCGCGGCCGCCGCTGGCGGGCTGGAGTATCTGAAAAGCGTGGCCGGCCCGTGCCCGGATCTGCGCTTCTGCCCGACCGGGGGCATCGGCCCGGCGAACATGGCGCAGTATCTCGCGCTGGACAATGTTCTGTGCGTCGGCGGCTCGTGGCTGACGCCGAAAGCGGCCGTCGCTGCCGGCGACTGGGCCAGTCTGACACGTCTTGCCCGCGAGGCGTCCGTCTGAGTGCTGGCGGATGCTGACCACTTGACCTGTGCGCCGCCACACAATTGAGGTGTGAAAACCGGCTTTTCTGTCTGTATTGCTGTTTGCACTGTCGGCAGCAATGCTATTCTCCGTCTGAGAATCGCGCGGAAATGGTCCGCGAGCAGGCGGGTTGCATCAATGGCCAGTGACGCTTTCGATGACAAGAAGTTCGGGATGACGGCGCAGGGTCAGACCGGCACGCGCGATACCCAGGGCTTTGGCGACGCCTCGCTTGATCATGGGCTTGATCTCATTCAGATTTCGGGCGTCATCAAGTGGTTCGACGTGGCCAAGGGATTTGGCTTCATCATTCCTGACAACGGCCTGCCGGACGTTCTGCTGCATGTCACCTGCCTGCGGCGCGACGGGTTCCAGACCGCCCAGGAAGGCGCACGAATCGTCTGCGAGATCGTGCAGCGCGCCCGCGGCTACCAGACCTTCCGGGTGCTCTCGCTCGACAATTCGACCGCCATCCACCCCGCTGCCCTGCCGCCGGCCCGCACGCATGTGACCGTGACGCCCGAGGGCAATTACGAGCGGGCGATGGTCAAGTGGTTCAACCGGTTGCGCGGGTTCGGCTTCCTGACCTGCGGCGACGGTACACCCGACATCTTCATTCACATGGAAACGCTGCGCCGCTTCGGCATTGCCGAACTCAGGCCCGGCCAGTGGGTTCTGGTGCGCTGGGGCAGCGGGCCGAAGGGGCAGATGGCGGCCGACATCCGCCTGGCCGATGGTCCTTCGGGGCCGATGTCGCACTGACACCCGATCATCTGGTTTGCGCGCTTGCCGCTTGAGCGGCGGCGGCTGGCGGCGTATGCCTGCCTCACCCGTGTCGTGAGACGCATCCGCCCGAGGGTTTTCCATGCCGCAATCGCCTCATCCTGCCCCTCAGTCCGGACAGCCGGACAAGCCCGAGAAGAACCGCCGCTGGTTCGTCGTCGCCTTTGTCGTGGTCACGCTGGCCGTTTCCGGCATCTCGTTGTGGAGCAACCTGTCGCGGATGTTCTCGGCCGATCCGGCGGTGGCGCGCGCGCCCGATCCGGCGGAAGCCAAGCTGGTGATCGAGACGGCACGCGGGCGTCAGATCTTCGACGTCGACGTGATGCGCACCGATGCTGAACGCGCCAAGGGCCTGATGTTCCGCAAATCGATGCCCGATACCTACGGCATGCTGTTCGACTTCCAGAAGGACCAGCACATCGCGATGTGGATGAAGAACACCTACATCCCGCTCGACATGCTGTTCATCAAGGCCGACGGGCGGATTCACCGCATCGAGCAGCGCACCGAGCCGCATTCGGAAAAGACCATCTCGTCGGGCGAGGCGGTGCGCGCGGTGCTGGAGATCAACGGCGGCCTGTCCGAAAAAATCGGGCTGAAAGCCGGCGACAAGGTCATCCACCGGATGTTTCCGGCCAAATAGTCTTGTCGGAACCGAGGGTGCGTGATAGCCGAAGCGTCAGGTGCAGCGGCCCTGAACGGGGTATAGCGCAGCCTGGTAGCGCATCTGCTTTGGGAGCAGAGGGTCGCGGGTTCAAATCCTGCTGCCCCGACCAGCCGGCCGCCGCCCGAGCCATTGGAGCCGAGGAACCGACATGACCGCGCGCATCTACAAACCCGCCCGCAACGCCATGCAATCCGGGCAGGCCAAGACCACCCGCTGGCTGCTCGAGTTCGAGCCCGAGGCGCGGCGCGAGGTCGAGCCGCTGATGGGCTGGACGTCGTCGTCCGACATGAAGGCGCAGGTCCGGATGTGGTTCGACAGCAAGGACGAGGCGATCGCCTACGCCGAGAAGAACGGCCTGGCCTACCGGGTCGAGGAGCCGAAGCTGCATGTCGCGCGCGCGCAGACCTACTCGGACAATTTCAAGTTCAACCGCGTCGGCCAGTGGACGCACTGACGCCCGGCGCCTTGTCACACCGGATGGCGGGGCGGCCCCGCTGACCGGTGCCGGCAATCGGCCCCTTAGCTCAGCTGGATAGAGCACGTGCCTTCTAAGCATGAGGTCGCTGGTTCGAATCCAGCAGGGGTCGCCACGCGGTTTCAACGGGTCGGACAGCATCGCGGTCGCCGCCTGTTCCCGTGCTGTCACCGTCGCCGTCCATAAGCATCCTGCCATGAAAGGGCCTGCCGGATGGATCGCCTGATCGAGACGCTTGCCCGCACCCATGCGCGCGCACTGGCGGTGCTGTTCGTTCTGTCGCTGGCGTTTTTCGTGCCCGGCCAGTTCACGCTCCAGCCGATGGACCGGGACGAACCACGATTCGCGCAGGCGTCGAAGCAGATGCTGGAAACGCGCGATTTCGTCGATATCCGGTTTCAGGACGAGGCGCGGCACAAGAAGCCGGTCGGTATCTACTGGTTGCAATCGGCGACGGTGCTGGTCGCCGAGGCGGTCGGCGTGCCCGATGCGCGCAACACCATCGGCGTCTATCGGATCCCCTCGCTGATCGGCGCGCTGGCCACTGTCTGGCTGACCTACTGGGCGGCGATCGCGTTCCTGTCGCGGCCCGGCGCGCTGCTGGCGGCGGCAATGATGGCAGGCGCGGTGCTGCTCGGGGTCGAGGCGCGGCTGGCGAAAACCGATGCTGTGCTGACGGCGACCGTGGTTGCGGCGATGGGAGCGCTGGCGCGGGTCTATCTGGCCTCGGTCCTGCCGCCGGGCGGCTACCGTCCGGGGTGGGGTATTGCGCTGGTGTTCTGGCTCGCCATCGGCATCGGCGTGCTGATCAAGGGGCCGATCACGCCGTTGATCCCGCTGATTGTCGTCGTCGTCATGAGCATCCGCGAACGCTCGATCCGCTGGGCGGCACCGCTCCGGCCGCTGGCCGGGCTGGCGCTGGTGGTGGCCATCGCGGCGCCGTGGCTGATCGCCATTGCGGTCAAGTCGGGCGGCACGTTCTTCGCCGAATCGGTCGGCAAGGACATGCTGGCCAAGGTCGGCGGCGTGGCCGAAAAGCACTGGGGACCGCCGGGGGCGTATTTCCTGTCGTTCTGGGGCACGTTCTGGCCCGCCGCGCCACTGGTGGCGCTGACCGGCTGGTTCTGGTGGGCGGAGCGGCGCGACGACTCCGTGGCGTTCCTGCTGGCCTGGATCGTGCCGTTCTGGCTGGTGCTGGAGGCGATGCCGACCAAACTGCCGCATTACGTGCTGCCGCTGTTTCCAGCGGCGGCGATTCTGGTCGCCCTGGCCGTCGAACGGCGGGCGATCCCGTCCGGCGGCTGGCGGCGGCCGGTGTCGGCGGCGCTGATGCTGCTGATCCCGCTGGCGCTGCTGATCGGCGCGCCGGTTGCGTTCTGGCTGCAGGACGGCGCTTTGCCGCTGGCGGCGATGCCGCTGCTCGGGCTGGCAACGGTGGTCGCGGCCTTCGCGGCGCGGGCCGTGTGGCAGGGTGAGGCGCGGGCGGCGCTGGTCTATGGCCTTGCCGCCGCCGTGCCGCTGTCGGTCGCCGCGTTCCGCTTTGGTGTGCCGCAGCTTGAGGCGATCAATCTCAGTCGCCGGCTGGCCGAGGTGGCGCGCGGCGCGGAGTGCGACGCGCCGGTGTTCGCCACAGCGGGGTATCGTGAACCCAGTCTGGTGTTCCTGACCGCGACCGATCTGAGGATGATCGCCGGCGGCGAGGTGGCCGGATTTCTGTCC
>CALCZO010000051.1 GCA_937903315.1 uncultured Alphaproteobacteria bacterium | reverse complement strand
AGAGCGGGTTGTTCTTCGAGCGGCGGCACAGCACCTGAATGGTGCGGTTCACCTCCGCCTCACGCCCGATCAGCGGATCGATCTTGCCGCTGCGGGCCTTGGCGTTGAGATCAACCGCATAGGCCTTGAGCGCGCTTTCCTTCTTGTTGGGGGTCGTGCCGCCCTCGCTGCCGCCGGAGGGGCCGCCTTCCTCGCGGTCCTCGTCCTCGGTCCCGCGCGGGCTGCGGCTTTCCTCCATCCCCGGCCGTTTGGCGATGCCGTGGCTGATGTAGTTGACCGCGTCGTACCGCGTCATGTCCTGCTCCTGCAGGAAGAACGCGGCGTGGCTCTCGCGCTCGGCGAAGATCGCGACGAGCACATTGGCGCCGGTCACCTCTTCGCGCCCCGACGACTGCACATGGATCACCGCGCGCTGGATGACGCGCTGGAAGCCCGACGTCGGCTTGGGGTCGCCCTTGTGGCTGGTGGCAAGGCCGGCCAGTTCGGTGTCGACATAATCGGTCACGATCCGCCGGAGCGCCTCGAGATCGACGTTGCAGGCCTTCATCACCGATGCGGCATCGGTATCGTCGATCAGGGCCAGCAGGAGATGTTCGAGCGTGGCATATTCATGCCGCCGCTCCCCTGCGAGCGCGAGCGCCTGATGGAGGGCCTTTTCGAGATTGCGTGAAAAAGTCGGCACGACTGGGCCCTCACTTCTTTTCCATGATGCACTGGAGAGGATGACTGTGCTGCCGGGCAAAGTCCATGACCAGCATCACTTTCGTCTCGGCGACCTCGTAGGTAAAAACACCGCACTCTCCCACCCCGTTGTGGTGGACATGCAGCATGATCTCAGTCGCGTCCTCGGCGGACTTGTTGAAAAAGCGTTCGAGGACGTGAATGACGAATTCCATCGGCGTGTAGTCGTCGTTCAGAAGCAGGACACGATACAGGCTGGGCCGCTTGGTCTGGGTCCGTGTGCGCGGCGCAATCAGCGTGCCACCGCCGTCGCGGCCGGGGCCGCGCTCGCCCGGGCCGGCCATGAAGGGCACCCGGCGCTCGAAGCTGTCAGAAACGTGAGGCGTCATCGCAGGCATGTCAGAACCGGAAGAGTGCGGCAGCATCGTGCTTGGCGCAAGAGGGTGGCATCATCATGGCGTGATCTCTTGTCACACCGAAGATGAATGTAAGCATCACAGCCGCACTGCACCAGTGGACAGCCGCGACGTTCGTCGCTAACCGGTTCAGTGATGGCGCCGAGCGCCCAACCGGAGGACCATATCCATGACCATTACCCGCATCGAAACCGGCCCGCGCATGTCCAAGGCCGTCATCCATGGCAACACCGTCTACCTCGCCGGCATTGTCGCGGACGACACCTCCGCCGATGCCGCCGGCCAGACCGCCCAGATCCTCGCCGAGATCGACCGTCTGCTGGCTGCGGCCGGCTCCGACAAGTCGAAGCTCCTCAAGGCCAACATCTGGCTGGCCGACATGAAGGATTTCCCGGCGATGAACAGCAAGTGGGACGGTTGGGTCAGCCCCGGCAACACCCCGGCCCGCGCCACCGTTCAGGCAGCGCTCGCCACCCCGGCCTACAAGGTCGAGATCATGGTCACGGCCGCGCGCTGAGCGCCCGGCATCGAACAACAACGCCCGCCTCCAGCGAGGCGGGCGCTGCGTGTGCGGCAAACGCAAAGCGGCGTTGATCACTCGATCTTGATGTTCGACGCCTTTGAAACCTTGCCCCAGCGCTCGACTTCCGAGGCCACGAACCTGCCCATCTCGGCCGGATCGAGCGCGCCGGTCACAGCGCCCTGCTGCGCCCAGACCTTTTTCGTCGTCTCGCTCGCCAGAGCCTCCTTGACCGCCGACACCATCTTGTCGATCACCGGCTTCGGCGTCGCGGCCGGCGCGAACAGCGCATACCAGGTCGCAACCTCGTAACCGGGCAATCCTGATTCGGCAGAGGTCGGAATGGTCGCCATCGCGCCCGGTGCACGCGCCTTGGACGCGACCGCGAGCGGCTTGATCCTGCCGCCGGTGATATGCCCGGCGGACGAGCCGAGCCCGTCGAACATCATGTCGACCTGCCCGCCGACCAGATCCTGCAAGGCAGGGCCAGCGCCCTTGTAGGGCACATGCAGGATATCGACCCCGGCCATCGCCTTGAACAGCTCGCCCGCCAGATGATGCGAGGTCCCGCTGCCGGCCGAGGCATAGCTCAGCTTGCCCGGCGCCGCCTTGGCTGCGGCAACAAGCTCGGTCAGCGTCGTCGCCTTGACCTTGCCAGGGTTGACCACCACCACCTGCGGCACAACCGCAATGACGCCAACCGGCACGAAATCCTTCTGGATGTCGTAGGTCAGCGAGGGATAGACGCCCGGCGCAATCGCGTGATGCACCGCGCCGACAAAGAACGTGTAGCCATCGCCCGGCGCGCGCGCAGCAGCGGCAGCGCCGAGGGTGCCGCCTGCGCCGCCCTTGTTGTCGATGATGATCGACTTGCCGAGGATGCGGCCAAGCTCCGCTGACAGCGGCCGGGCAAACGCATCGGTTCCGCCACCGGCGGGGAACGGCACGACCAGCGTCACCGGCTTTTCCGGCCACGCCGTTTGCGCAGCGACCGGGCCGAAGGCAGCACAGGCGGCAAGAGCAGCCAGACTGGCCACGATGGTCCGGCGTCCTGCCCGAAGGCGGTGTTGGGTCATGCTTGTCCTCCCGAAATGGCGTCGTTGATCCGCGCCTTGAACGGCAGAACACAGCAAGCGCTCATGTCCTGTCAATTGGAACCTGCGGCAAGCGCCAGAGGACGAAACCTGATCACCGCCATCCGGCGTCGCCGCCGGATCGGCAGCCGGCATGAAAAACGGGCCGGAGAACCCTTGCGCTCTCCGACCCGTCGCAGTCTCGATGCGTCCGTCTTATCCGCCGAAGCCGAAGCCCACCGGCATGTCGTCCAGCGTGATCCCGTAGGGTTCAAGGCTCTTGACGATCCAGGTCTGGTTGTTGCCGATCCGGCGGTTGTAGTCGGCCCAGCCGGACACGAATCCCTTCCAGATATGATCGGCATTGTGGTTCACCGCCACCACCGACGGGGTGGACAATACCGGCGTCGGCACCATGACCTTGCCCAGCGCGGGCGCCTTCTTGGCCATCACCAGCCCATTGAGCATTGTATTGACCAGACCATCGGCCTTGCCGGTCGAGGCCGCGACGATCGCCTCGTCACGCGTCTTGAAGCGCAGGATCTTGGCCTTGGGCAGGTACTGCTGGGTGATCAGGTCCTGTGCCGAGCCAAGATCGACAGCAAAGGTGTACTTGGCGTCGTTCAGATCGGCCCACGACTTGCTGGCCAGTTCCGGCTTGGCGGACACGATGATGAAGGAATTGTAGTAGGTCGGCGAGGAGAAGGTCACCGACAGCGCACGGGTCGGGGTTGCCGTCACGGCGAACGCCATGTCGACCTTGCCGCTCTGGACATCGAGGATCGCATTGGCCCAGCTCGATTCAACCACCTCGAGCTTCACGTTCAGCGTCTTGGCGATGTCACCGGCCATGTCGATGACGAAGCCCTTCCATTCGCCGGTCCGCGGATCCTTGTTGAAATACGGCGTCTCGTTCAGGATCGCCGGAATGCGCAGCGTGCCGCGCGCCTTGATCTGATCAACCGTGCTTTGCGCCTGTGCGTTCGGCACCGCGGCGAAGACGCCAACGGCCAGCGCAGCACCGGCAACATACTTGCTGATGAACCCCATCATGAACTCCCCTGATGTTCTTTCGGATCTTTGACCGGCTCAATCGAGCACAGGTTGCCCGGTAAAGAAAGCCCCGGCATACAGAATGCGGCCGACAGTCCGCGCTTGCCGCCGTTGCCTTGGCGGGCGATAACCACAGCCGGCAACCACTTGGGGCGTCATGCGGGTGAGATCGGGCAACGGGAGCAGCAGTCCATAATGTACAAATGGGATTTCAGTATCGTCACCCAGTATTGGGACTTGTTCCTCTACGGCCTCTGGATCACGACCCTCTACACGGTCGGCTCGATCATTCTCGGCGTTCTGATCGGAATGATGACATGCGGCGCGCGGCTTTCGGGTTGGAAAAGCCTCAATTTCATCGCAAGGGTGTATCAGGAAACGTTCCGTTGCTCTCCGCTTCTGGTGCAGTTGCTCTGGTTCTACTATGCATTTCCGCTTCTCGTCGGCATTACGATCGACAATCATGTCGCGGCGATGCTGACGCTGTCGCTCTACGTCGGCTCATTCTATGCGGAAATTTTCAGAGGTGGAATTGTCTCGATTGAGAAAGGCCAGCGCGAGGCGGCCGCCGCCATCGGGATGAGCACCGCTCAGGCCATGCGGCGGATCATCATGCCGCAGGCGGCCAAGCGCATGCTTCCCGCCTTCATCAACCAGTCGGTGATCCAGTTCAAGAACACGTCTCTGGTCTCCGTGATTTCAGTGTCGGACCTTGCCTATATGGCCGCCGTCGTCAACGGACAGACCTACAGGCCGCTTGAGTCCTACACCGTCATGGCCCTGCTCTACATTGCAGTGCTTTTTCCGTTGACCCAGGTTGCCGACTGGATCGAGCGACGCCTGAGAGCGAGCGACTGACATGACTGTTCAGACAGAGAGCGCACATCGCAAGGATCAGCAGGCCGATGGACCGGTGCTGGAGGCCGAGGGCATCAGGAAGGCCTTCGGTGCCCTGACGGTCCTCAACGGCGTCAGCCTCAGCCTCGCACGCGGCGAGGTCGTCGCGCTGATCGGCCCGTCAGGCTCCGGAAAATCGACCTTCATCCGCTGCCTGAACATGCTGGAGACGCCGACCGCCGGCGCGATCCGCTTCATGGGCAGGCCGGTCGGCCGCCGTTTCCGGGACGAACCGGGAGCCACCGGCATCGGAACATTGCGGCGACGCGTCGGCATGGTGTTCCAGCACTTCAACCTCTTTCCGCACAAGACAGTGCTGGAGAACGTCACCGAAGGCCCTCGGATCGTTCTGGGGCTGGATGCGACAGCCGCGGACGCGATCGCGCGGGATATTCTGGCCCAGGTCGGACTGGCCGAAAAGGAACAGGCCTATCCCAGCCATCTCTCCGGCGGACAGAAACAACGGGTCGCCATTGCCCGCGCGCTGGCCATGCGTCCGGATGTTCTGCTGCTCGACGAAGTCACCAGCGCGCTTGATCCCGAACTCGTCGGCGAAGTGCTGACGGTGATCCGGCGTCTGGCCAATGGCGGCATGACAATGGTGATCGTGACCCACGAAATGGCATTTGCCGCCGACATCGCGGACCGGGTCCTGTTTCTCGAACACGGCGTGGTCTGCGCCGAAGGCTCACCTCAGGATGTGCTGATCAATCCGCAGAACGACCGCGTGAAGGCCTTCGTCTCCCGGTTCAACCAATAACGGAAGCCGCTGGTGCGGGCGGAGCAGCCCGGCCCGCTCGCAAGCCGACCGGACGGGCACTGCGCTGGCAGGAGTGGAGGGACTCGAACCCCCAACCCCCGGTTTTGGAGACCGGTGCTCTGACCAATTGAGCTACACTCCTAGCGCGCGGCTGCTATAGCCCATCGCTTCGCGTCCCGTAAAGAGAGAAAGCGCCTCACCGCTGTTCGGCGATGACAATCCACTGCTTGGCGATCCATTCGCGTGTCAGCCCGAACGTCAGGGCATTGAGAACGGCGCGGATCTCATAGGGCCGGTAGGCGCGGGCATCGACGCAATCGACCACCTCAAGCCCGCCGCTCGCGGCCAGCGCCATCGCCGTATCGCGGACGAAGAACCGCAGATGTGTCCGGTCGAGGACACCGGAATCGCGGTAGCGGAAGTCACCGAGGAAGAACAGCCGGGCGATGAACTTCCAGTTGCGGATGTTCGGCAGGGAAATGATCAGCCGGCCGCCGGGACGCAGCAGCGGCGAAACCCGGCGCACGACCGTCCACGGATCGACAAGATGTTCGAGCACATCGAGGCACAGCACCAGATCGAGCGAGCTCGGTTCAATCGCGGTCTCGAATGGCGCATCCTCGACCGCACTGACGAACAATCGATCGAACTGCGCTTGTGCAACGGCGGCGGAGACTGGGTCGAGCTCGACGCCCACCGCCTGCTCAATGGTCCCGCGCGCCTTCAGCGCCGCCATGGTCGCGCCGGTGCCGCAGCCGATTTCCAGCACGCGGCGCGGCACGCCGGGGATATGGGCGAGCACATCGTGCCGCGCGGTGGCATAATAGCGGTTGTCCAAGTCACGTCCCTGCGCTGATCGGCGTTGGCGCGCTGTAGCATCGCCAGCCCGGCAAGGCCAGAGGCGTGCCTCAGGCGGCCAGCCACAGGACGCGGGCGCGATCGATATCGACCGCCGCCCTGGCCCCGACCGCAAACGCCGCCTCGCCGCCCTGATGGGGCACATCGACAAGGCATTCGACCTGATCGACCTTGACGCCGTAGCGGATGGTCGCGCCGAGAAACTCGCGATGCACCACCTCGCCCGGCAGCCTCAGCCGTCCCGTGGCAACGCTGGCGCCGGGCGCGGTCAGCCGCGCGTTCTGCGGCCGGAACACCAGTTTGGCCCCCGGCTGGGCCGGCCGCTCGATATCGACACCGCCCGGCAGGACAAGGCGCCCGTTGGTCTCGCCCACCGGCGAGACGATGTTGGCGGTGCCGAGAAAATTCGCGACGAACAGATTGGCCGGCGCGTCATAGAGCGTCATCGGCGCACCGACCTGCTGGATGATCCCGTCCTGCATCACCGCGATCCGGTCGCAGATCGTGTTGGCTTCTTCCTGATCATGGGTGACAAAAATCGTCGTCAGCCGCAGCGCCTGCTGCAGCTCGCGCAGTTCGCGCCGCACCTGCACACGCATCTTCGCGTCGAGATTGGACAACGGCTCGTCAAGCAGCAGCACTTTCGGCCGCACGGCGATCGTCCGCGCCAGCGCGACCCGCTGCTGCTGTCCGCCAGACAGTTGCGACGGCTTGCGGGCCTTCAGATGCTTGAGATTGACAATATCGAGCGCCTGATCGACGCGCGCCTCGATCTCGTCACGCGGCAGCTTGCGCTCCTCAAGGCCGAAGGCGACGTTGCGGGCGACGCTCATATGCGGCCACAGCGCATACGACTGGAACACCATGCCGACATCGCGCTTCCAGGCCGGCAGGTGGGTCACGTCGTCGCCGCCGACCAGCACGCGCCCGCGCTGGGCCGTGTTGAACCCGGCAATCAGCCGGAGCAGCGTCGTCTTTCCACACCCGGACGGTCCGAGGAACGCGAAGAACTCACCCGCCTCGATCGCCAGATTGACGTCCTTCAGCACATGCGTGGTGCCGAACGACAGATCGACATCCTCGATGCGGATATCGACAGGCTGAAACTCGATGAGTGCTGTCATGGCTCGATCCCCGGTCCCCTCAATGCGCGCCGGCCTTCGCGGCCATGTCACCATCGACAATGCGGTTGGAAATGTAGGTGCAGATGCCGACGATCACGACCGCGATGATGCCGAGTGCCGCACCCGCCCCGCGCCCCGCCGGCGATTGCATGAACACGTAAAGGCCATAGGCCAGCGGCGCATCCTCGCTCGATTGCACCAGCATCATGGTGGCCGAGAGTTCAACCGCCGCCGTGGCGAACGAGGTGACAAAACCCGCTGCCAGACCGCCGGTCATCAGCGGCAGCACGATCCGTCGCACGGTCCGCGCCTTGGTCGCCCCGAGGCTTTCGGCCGCCTCCTCCAGCGAGGCGGAGACCTGTTGCAACGCCGCCGTGCAGGCCCGGAGCGCCAGCGGCAGACGCCGGATGGCCAGCGCCAGCACGATCATGCCCCAGAATGCGGCGAGCGACTGGCCGCTCGGCAGCGTGACGCCGAAGTAGGTCCGCAGATAACCGATACCCAGAACCACGCCGGGAACAGCCAGCGCCGCCGTGGCCGCATAGTCGAGCCACTTCGCGCCCGGCACACCCGCCCGCAGCACCAGATAGGCGATGGCCGTGCCGATGATGACATCGATCAGCGCCGCCAGCCCGGCATAGAGCACCGTATTGACGATGTATTGCCCGCTGTCGCTGAACACCTGCACGTAATGGGCGATGGTGTAGCCGTCCGGCAGTGGCGAGAACGACCAGATGGTCGAGAACGACAGCAACAGCAGCCCGATATGCGGCGCCAGGGTGAGCACGAGGATCAGACCGATGACGCCGTAGGCGAGCACGGCATCCCCGCGCGTCATCGTGCGCTTGGCAAGCCCGCCACCGCCGCGCTGAACGGTCGCGTAGTCCTTGCCCTTCAGCGCCAGCAGCGACAGGTACATCGCCACCAGCGAGGCGACGATCAGCACCACCGAGATCACATAGCCCATCGGATCGGCCAGACCGACCGACGTGATCCTCAGATAGGCCTGCGGCGCCAGCAGATCCTTGACGTTGAGCAGCAGCGGTGTCGCCAGATCGTCGAACACCTTGATGAAGACCAGGCTCGCCCCGGCGACATAGCCCGGCATCGCCAGCGGAAACACGATGCGGCGGAACAACCGGAAGCCCGAACAGCCGAGATTCTGTGCCGCCTCTTCCATCGCCCGGTCGATGTTCCGGAGCGCGGTGGACAGATTGATCAGGATCAGCGGAAAGTAGTGCAGCGCCTCGACGAAGACGACGCCGTTCAGCCCCTCCATGAACGGAATCTTGAAGCCGAACCAGTCATCGAGCAGCAGATTGACCGTGCCATTGCGCCCGAACAGCAGCTGCATCGCCACTGCGCCGGCAAACGGCGGCATGATCAGCGGAATGACGCCCATTGTCTGGACGATGACCGCGCCGCGGAAATCGAACCTCGTGGTGAAATAGGCCAGCGGCAGCGCCAGCACGGTGGCCACCAGAACAGACATCGCCGAGACATACAGCGAGTTCCAGAACGAGCGCCGGAACAGATCGGTCGCAAAGAAATCCTGAAAATTGACCAGCGTGAATCCGGTCCCGCCCTTGGGCTGGAATGCAGCGATCATCACCGTGATCACCGGGATGATCAGGAACGCGGCCAGAAACAGCGCGACGCCAAGGCCCACCAGTGCCTGACCGGGACGCGCGACGACGGCACGAAACGCCGATTGGGTAGCAGCTTGCACGCTCATGGCGATCGGGAGAACCGGAGGAAAGGGATCGGTCGCCTCAGCGGGGCCCCCTTCCCCGTCGGCTTGGCGCAGAGACGCGGCCCGGCGGGGTCACCGCCGGCCGCGCCATGACGTCAGATTATTTCGCGGCCTTGACCGCCGCCTCGGCCTTGGCCAGCGCCGCAGCGTATTTCTCCTTGGCGAAGGTCGCCCACTTCTGTTCAAGCTCGGCCTGACGCGGCGCCTTTTCCTTGGCCGAACCGCCCTTGAACGCGCCGACGATCTCCGCGCTCGCCGCCTCGGCTTCGGTCACCGGCATCGCCGCGACCAGCGCCCGCGCCTCGGCCACAAGCTTGCTCGCCTCGGCATTCGGCTTCTTGGCAATTGCCGCATCCGCCTCGTGGATCGCCTTGGTCGCCGCCTTCAGCGCGTCATGCTGGAAGGTGATGAGCTGGTCATACAGCGCATCGACCGGCGCGAACCGCTTCTCGCTCTTGTCGACATCGAACTTCGCATTCGACACCCACGGGAACTTGAACGGATTGGGCAGGCCATCGGGCGCCTTGTCATAAGACGCGGTGCGCACCGGCAGGCGGCGGATCTTGGGATCGAACAGCACGGCCTGCCCGGCCTCCGACAGCATGAAATCGATGAACGCCTTGGCGGCTGGCGCATTCGGCGCGTTCTTGACCACCGCGATGTTGGCCGGAACGATGGTCGACAGCGACGGATAGACGAACTTGACCGGGAAGCCTGCGCCCTGCGCCGAGAAGCCGAAGAAGTCGATGACGATGCCGTAGCCGACCTGACCGGAATTGACCGCATCCGGCACGCCGAACGAACGATCGGTCACCGCCCTGAGGTTGCCCGAAAAGCCCTTGACGATGTCCCAGCCCTTGTCCCAGCCACCGGTTTGCAGGATCGCCTCGATCGTCAGATGCGTTGTCCCCGAGCGCGAGGGCGCCGCCATCGTGACATGATCGAAATACGGGGCCGTGGCCAGATCCTGCCACTCCTTGGGTTCCGGCAGCTTCTGCGCCGCGACATAGCGGGTGTTCCACATGATGCCGTAGCCCGACACCGCAAAGCCCGAATAGAACCCTTCCGGATCGTGGATCGGGAACTGTCCGATCTTCTCCGGCACGCCCTCGGCCTTGGCCTTGTAGGCCTCCAGCAGGCCCTTGACCTTGAGCACCTCGAACGCGTCAGGCGCCGAGGCCCAGAACAGATCGACCGCGTTGTTGGCCTTGGTTTCCTCGACGAACTTCACGCCCGCATTGGTGTTGCGGTTCTGCACATCGACGGTCGTGCCGGGATAGGCCTTCTCGAACGCGGCCTTGAACGGCCCTGTCACGTCCTTCGAAAACGAGGTGACGATCGTCAGCTTGCCGGTCGGCGCCTGCGCGAAGGCGCTCATCGGAAGGGCGACCAGCGCGGCGGTGACAAGACGGCGGGTGAGTATCATGAAAATCGCTCCCTGGATGTGAATTCTGGTCTGTTTTGACGGCGAGACTGACGGGTCAGGTCGGGTTCGTCAATTGCTGTGTTGTCGCGTTGACCGGCAGCAGCAGGCCTGGTTCATGCAGAAATGCCCGTTATGTCGTTCATTCTGCGGGAAGATTTAATTGACATCTCCCCCTTGCGGACCTGTTGCAAAACCGTCATTTTGAGCGCTCGTTGATGTGCCGGCTAACGAATCGCAGGCAGCATCGTTCCGTTTTCCAAAGCGCGTCAGGGTCAATGAACGGCAGTTCGGTTGTCATCAATCTGCTTGGCGCCATCGCGCTGTTGCTGTGGGCCACACGGTTGGTCAAGACGGGTGTGCTGCGCGCGTTCGGAGACCGGCTGCGGCGCGTCCTGTCGCAGGCCACCGCAAGCCGGTTCAGCGCCTTCGGCCTCGGGGTCGCGGTTGCGACCGCATTGCAGAGCGCGACCGCAACCGCGCTGCTGGTCACATCCTTTGCCGGCCGCGGCATGATTGGCCTCGCCGCCGCACTGGCCCTGATGCTGGGGGCCGATGTCGGCTCGACTCTGGTCGTCCAGGCGCTCAGTTTTGACCTGAAGGCGATGATTCCGCTGCTGCTGATGGTCGGCGTCGCCGCGTTCATGATGTCGTCGTCCGCAACCATCCGGCAGGTCGGGCGCATCCTGATCGGACTTGCGCTGATGATCCTGTCGCTCGGCATGATTGTCGCCTCCACCAGCACCTTGCGCGACAATGGCACGCTGACCTTTGTCCTCGCCCGCCTCGCCGATGATCCGGTGATAGCCGTGGTTATTGGCACCTTGATGACATGGCTGATGCATTCGTCGGTCGCCATGGTGTTGCTGATCATGTCGCTGGCCGCCGCCGGGGTTGCCAGCCTGCCGCTCGCGCTGGCGCTGCTGATCGGTGCCAACCTCGGCGGTGGCCTCATTCCGCTCGGCCTCGGCTGGCGTGAATCGGCAGCGGCCCGGCGCATTCTGGCCGGCAACCTTGCCTTCCGCGCCATTGGATCGGTCATCGCGGTGCTGGCCCTCGCCCCGGTCGCCCAGTGGATGCAGTCGCTCGACTATGCCCCCGCGCGCGAGATCGCGATGGCGCATACGGCGTTCAACCTCGCACTGGCGCTGGTCTTTCTGCCGTTGGCCGGGCTGTTTGCGCACTGGCTGGAGCGCGCGATCCCGGACGATCCGGCCGAGGATGCCGCCGTTGTCCGCCCGTTGCATCTCGACGACGCCCTGCTCGATCAGCCTCAGCTCGCCCTCGGTGCCGCCTCGCGCGAGGTCATGCGTCTGGCCGAGAGGGTCGAGACGATGCTCGAAGATACGATCCATACCTTCACCGACACGGACGATCGGCGGCGTCTGGCCATCAAGAAGATCGACAACGAGGTCGATGCGCTGCAGGAAGCGATCAAACTCTACCTGACCAGCCTGTCCCGCCACGGCCTGTCGGAAGCCGATGCGCGCACCGCCTTCGATCTGATCCTCTTCACCACCAATCTCGAACATGTCGGCGACATCATCGACAAGAACCTGCTTGAACTGGCCGCCAAGCGTCAGCGCAACAACGTCGCGTTTTCTGCCGAGGGGTGGGCTGAGCTCAACGATTTCCATGGCCGCATCGTCCGCCAGATGAAACTGGCCATGGTCGTGTTCATGACCCGCGACGCTGCGATGGCGCGTGAACTGGTCGCTGAGAAGGATATTCTGCGCCGCGTCGAGAAAGAGGCCACCGAACGCCATCTCGATCGCCTGCGTCAGGGCACACCCGCGACGATTGCCACATCGACGCTGCACCTCGACATGCTGCGCGACCTCAAGCGTATCAATGCCCACATCGTTTCGGTGGCTCACCCGATCCTTGAGGCGCTGGGTGAAATCCGCGAGACGCGGTTGCGGTCGGCGAGCCGGTAAAGCCGCAGGCGGTGCCCACATCGGCGCAGGCGCTGCGCAAAGCGCCTGTGGACCAGGGGGAGGTTACTGGGTCAGCGGCGGGCGATGCTTCTTGCCCTTGAGGAACGAACTGATCACCATCGCACGGGCGACATGCTCGGCCATGCAGCGATATCCAGTGTCGTTGAGATGCAGGTCGTCACCGGTCAGAACCGGCGTTCCCCGCACCTTTTCAAGATGCTGCATGGCGGCAAACCGCCGGACGAGCAACACCTGCTCTTCTTCGGCAAGCTGGCGCAGGGCCGCGCGGATGGCCTGATAATGCTCGTCCTTCAGCGCCTTTGACGTATACTGCAGGCCGACGAGAACCACGTCGATATCATGCGATTTCAGCCAGCGGATCTTGTCGCGGACCGTCGCCTTGAAATCATCTGCCGGCACCCGCGCCAGCGCATCGTTGGTCCCGACCTGCCACAACACCAGCGTCGGCCGATCCATCGCCACCTGAAGCTTGAGCCGTTCGGCTGTCTGGGCGGCCACCTCGCCGGAGACCCCGCGATTGACGACAGTCAGGTCCAGTCCCTTGAAATTCTGCAGCAGGATTGCGCTGAGCTGGTTCGGATAATTGCGTGACGGCGAGGTCGCGCCGATCCCGACCGTTGACGACGAGCCGATCGCCATGACACGGATCGCCTTGTGCCCGGCCAGTGCCTCCGACAGGCGCGGCAGCGCCACCGGCACCGCAATGTCGTCAAACGGCGCGTCGCACAGGGAGCTGAGCTTCGGCCCCGCACTGTCCTGCGCCTGAGCCTTGGGCACGCTGCTGCTGGCGAGCACCACCCCGAGTGCAAGAGCGACTAAGCTGCGGCGCGCAGCCGATCCCTGAGTTCGCAAAGCCATGCTGTCAGTCCGAGAACAACCAAACCAAGCCCGAGGATCACCGTATCAACGGCCAGTGAACCGCCGAAAACGAAGCGCGCGATCTGCCCGGCCAGGCTGGCGATCGAGCCCACGCAGAAGACATATAGTCCATTGCGGCCCAAAAGGCAAAAATAGGCGGTCAGTCTGGGGATATACGGTGAAAACAGC
>CALCZO010000050.1 GCA_937903315.1 uncultured Alphaproteobacteria bacterium | reverse complement strand
CGCCGCAACAAGGGGCGGATCGAGGGGCTGACGGTGGCGATCTGCGGCGACATCGCCCATTCCCGCGTTGCCCGCTCGAACATCATCTGTCTGTCGGCGCTGGGCGCGCGGGTCCGCTGTGTCGGTCCGGTGACGCTGCTGCCGGCCGGGCTCGACCGGATGGGCGTCGAGGTCTACACCGACATGAAGAAGGGGCTGAAGGACGCGGACATCGTCATGATGCTGCGGCTCCAGCGCGAGCGGATGAACGGCTCCTTCATCCCGTCCGCCAAAGAGTATTTCCACTTTTTCGGCCTTGATCAGGACAAGCTGGCGTTTGCCAAACCCGATTGTCTGGTGATGCACCCCGGCCCGATGAACCGGGGCGTCGAGATTTCCTCCGCCGTGGCGGACGGCGCGCAGTCGCTGATCCGCGAACAGGTGGAAATGGGCGTGGCCGTGCGCATGGCGGTGCTTGAGGCGCTGGCGCGCCGCCTGCCGAACGGGTGAGGGCGCGGTCATGATCGATCTTCTCATGCAGTTCATCATGGAATTCCGCTGGGCCCGGCGCGCTATTCTGGGGATCGGAATTGTCGGCGGCATCCTTGGCGGCGGGCTGGCCACCGGTGGCGGCCTTGCGGGCATTGCGGTTCTCGCCGGCATTCTGGTTCTGACCGAATGGGTCGACCGGATGGGACGCCGACGGATATGAGCCGTGTCCCGGCCTGCCGGACCGGCGGTGTTCTCAGGCGTTTTCGGGGAGCCCGGCATGTCCGACGCTGACGACAAGCAGCCGCCGGTCGACGCCGCACTGGCCGCGATGGTGATCGGTGCGATCCGGGCCAAGGCAAGGGTCGTCGCGGTCGTCATGGCGATGGCGGTGGGCACCTTCGTCTGGTTTGCGGTCGATGCCGGCCAGCCGCTGTGGCTGGTGTTCATCATCGGCCTGTTCGGGGCCATCCTGATTTTCTTCTTCGTGGCGCTGGTCTGGTTCTGGCTGCGCTTCTTTTCGCATTTCGGCAGGAAAAACGATCATGCCCGAGACTGACCGCCGCCCGCTGCTGCTGACCAACGCGCTGCTTGTCGATCCGGCTACCGGCACCGAGCGCAGGGGCGGGCTGCTGATCGAGGGCGGGATGATCCGCGATCTCGGCCCGGGCCTTGTCGAAAGCGCGGTCAGCGACGGTACGCATGTCCACGATTGCCATGGCGCGGTGGTCGCGCCGGGCCTTGTCGACATGCGGGTGCATATGGGCGAGCCGGGCGCGGAATACCGCGAGACGCTGAAAACGCTGAGCGCGGCGGCTGCCGCCGGGGGGGTGACGACGGTCATCACGATGCCCGATACCGATCCGGTGGTCGACGAGGCAGCGATTGTCGACTTCGTGCTGAGGCGCGCGCGCGCGACTGGCATCGTCCGCATCCATCCGGCCGCAGCCCTGACCAAGGGGCTGGCTGGCAAGGAGATGACCGAGTTCGGCCTGCTCAAGGAAGCGGGCGCCGTGCTGTTCACCGATGCAACCCGCACGGTGACGAATGCGCAGGTGCTGCGCCGTGCGCTGAGCTACGGCACGATGTTCGATGTGCTGGTGATGCAGCATCTCGAAGAGCCGTCGCTGGTTGGCGAGGGCGTGGTGACCGAGGGCGAGTTTGCCTCGCGCATGGGCCTGCCCGGCGTGCCGCGCGAGGCGGAGACCATCCCGCTCGAACGCGACATGCGGATCGTGCGGATGACCGGCGGGCGCTATCATGCGGCGGTCGTGACCTGCCCGGAGTCGCTCGACGTGCTGGCCCGCGCCAAGGCGGCCGGGCTGCCGGTGACGGCGGGCACCTCGATCAATCACCTGTCGCTGAACGAGAACGACATCGGCGAATACCGTACCTTCCTCAAACTGTCGCCGCCGCTCCGGACCGAGGATGAGCGGCTCGCCCTGGTCGCGGCGGTGGCGGACGGGACGGTGGATGTCATCGTTTCCGACCACAACCCGCAGGATGTCGAGACCAAGCGCCAGCCGTTCGTGGAGTGCGCCAACGGGGCGATCGGGGTCGAGACGATGCTGGCGGCGGGGCTGCGGCTGGTCCATTCCGGCCATCTGACGCTGGCGCGCCTGCTCCATGCGATGTCGACCCGCCCGGCCGACCTGCTCGGACTGCCCGGCGGGCGGCTGGAGCGCGGCGCGCCGGCCGATGTCATCGTGTTTGATCCCGATCTGCCGTGGGTGGTCGATGCGACGCAACTGCATTCGCGCTGCCGCAACACGCCGTTTGACGAGGCGCGGATGACCGGCAGGGTGCTGCTGACGGTGGTCGCGGGCCGCGTGGTGTACGAAAGCCGTTGAAGCGCCTTGCGGTTGCGCTATCAATGAAGGGTGCCGCCCGCGTGCCATCCTGTCTGATCCCGGCTGTCCCATGATGCTGCTTGTCGCCCTTGGTTTCGGTTATCTCCTCGGTTCCATCCCGTTCGGGCTGGTGATCACCAGATTTGCCGGCACGCAGGACATCCGCACGATCGGCTCGGGCAATATCGGCGCGACCAACGTGCTGAGGACCGGGCGCAAGGGACTGGCGGCGGCGACCCTGCTGGGCGATGCGCTGAAGGGCACCGTCGCGGTGCTGGCCGCGCGGCATCTGCTTGGCGGCGAGGCGGCGCTGGTTGCCGGCCTCGGGGCCTTTCTCGGCCATCTGTTTCCGGTCTGGCTCGGCTTCAGGGGCGGCAAGGGGGTGGCGACCTATCTTGGCATTCTGCTCGGGCTCGACTGGCAGGCGTTTGCCTTCTTCGTCGTGCTGTGGATCGCGGTGGCGTTTGCGTCACGCTATTCGTCGCTGGCTGCGCTGGTGGCGAGCGCGGCGACGCCGATGTTCCTTATGCTGACGGGATCGCCCCGCATGGCCGGGCTGATGGCCGTGCTTGCGGCGCTGTTGTGGTGGAAGCACTCGGAGAATATCGCCCGGCTGCGCGCCGGCACCGAGGGCAGGATCGGAAAGAAGGCATGAGCGGACAGGGCGGCGGGCTCAGGCTCAGCGACAGCCAGCGCTGCGACTGGCTGCGCCTCAGCCGGACCGAGACGATCGGGCCGCTGACCTTCACCGCGCTGATCAATCGCTTCGGCGGGGCGGGGGCGGCGCTCGCCGCGCTGCCCGATCTGCTCCGCGCGCGCGGCAAGGGCCATATCCGACCCGTCAGCGTCGATGATGCGATGCGCGAGATGGAGGCGGCGGCGGCGCTTGGCGCACGGTTCGTCGCCATCGGCGAACCTGACTATCCGGGGCTGCTGAAAACCGTTGCCGGCGCGCCGCCGTTGCTGGCCGTAATGGGCAATCCGCGTGTGTTCCGTCTGCCGATGGTCGCGATGGTCGGGGCGCGCAACGCGTCGGGTGCGGGGCGCAGCTTTGCCGAAAAGCTGGCGCGCGGGCTGACGCAGAACGGTTACGCCGTCGCCTCTGGGCTGGCGCGCGGGATCGACACTGCGGCCCATACCGCCGCGCTGCCCTTCGGCACGGTCGCGGTGCTGGCCGGCGGGCTGGACCGGCCTTATCCGCCCGAGAATGTCGGGCTGATGCGGGCCATTCAGGAGACCGGCGCCGTGGTCAGCGAGATGCCGTTCGGATGGGAACCGCGCGGGCGCGACTTTCCGCGCCGCAACCGCATCATTTCCGGCCTGTCCTACGCCACGGTCGTGGTCGAGGCGGCGCTGAAATCCGGCTCGCTGATCACGGCGCGGTTCGCGCTCGAACAGAACCGCGAGGTGTTCGCGGTGCCCGGCTCGCCGCTCGATCCGCGCGCGGAAGGGACCAATGACCTGATCCGCAGCGGCGCGCATCTGTGTGCCGGCGTCGAGGATGTCGTGCGGGAACTGGCGCCGATCGTCACCAGCCCGGACCTGTTCGGCGATGCGCTCGCCGGCATGGCGGCGGGGCCGACACCAACATACCGGCACGAGCCGCTGTGGGATGAACTGCTCGGCGACGAGGCCGGGTTCGGCGAGCCGTCGGCACTGCCGGAGCTGGCGGACTGGCCGATGGCGGAGGAACTCGGGCCGCCCGCCGGCGATGGCCGGGCGCGGCTTCTGTCGGTGCTTGGGCCGGTGCCGCTGGATGTCGACGAGGTGATGCGCCTCAGCGGCCTCAGCCTGACCGAAGTGCAGGGGCATATGCTCGATCTGGAACTCGACGGGCGAATCGAGCGGCACGGCGGCAACCGCGTCTCGCTGGTTGCCTGAGCGGCAGATCAGCGGACGAGCAGCAGCAGCATCAGCGGCAGGGTGACGGCGCTTGCCAGGGTCTGGAGCGTGGTGATCGCCGCCATCAGCCGATGGTCGCCGCCCATCTGGCGCGACAGGATGTAGGCGGCGCTCGCCGTCGGCACCGCGCCACACAGCACCAGCACGCCGAGATCGTTGCCCGTGATGCCGGCCAGAGTGCCGAATCCGGCAGCCATCAGCGGCATGGCGAACAGCTTGAACACCGAAGACAGCAGCATCGGCGCGTCCGGCCGGCCCAGATCGGTGAGGCGCAGGCCGGAGCCGACGAGCAGCAGCGCGCCCACCAGCGAGGCGCGACCGGTAATGTCGGCAGCGGCCATCACCGGGCCGGGCAGGGGCACGCCGACAAGATTGATCGCCAGCCCGACGAGGCTCGACCAGATGAACGGGTTCTTGAGCAGGCCGAGCACTCTGATCCGCCCGCCCGAGCCGTTGCCGCAGCGGCGCAGCACCATCACCGAGGCGACATTGATGATCGGGATGATTCCGGCGAGCGCGATCGCGATCAGCGCCATGCCGCGGGCACCATAGAGCCGTTCGACGAGGCCGAAGGCCATGAAGGTGTTCCAGCGGATCGCCCCCTGAAACACCGAGGAGAATGCTGGCAGCGACATGCCGGTCAGCCGGATCACCAACGGCGCGGTCAGCAGGATCAGTGCTCCGCCGGTCACCACCGTGGCAATGATCGCGCCGGCAAAACGGACCGAGGGCACGGCGGCGAGATCGGCTTTGGCCAGCGCATGGATGATCAGCGCGGGAAAGAACACCTGATAGCAGATGTGCTCGAAGCCGTGCCACTGCTCGTCGGTGACGAATCGGGTCTGCTTCATCACCCAGCCGAGCAGGGTGATCAGGAGAAGCGTGGCAACGCTGTCGAGAACAGGGGGCATGGCAGGTTCCGGCCGGGGGTGACCGGCATTCAGTGCCGGTTCATAGCCGGGGCGCTAGGACTGCGCTACTGCCCGTTGCGGCAGAATGGAAAGGAAAGTGCCATGGGTCAGATGATTTCGGGGCGAGGCGGGCTCGGTGCGGTGGTCGGGCTGACGCTGATGGCGACGCTGGCACAGCCGGCGGCTGCGCTGCCGTTGCCGGTCAATCGCGATCCCGGCGTCGCACCTGTCGTTGAAGAGGTTCAGTATCGTCGCCGTGGTCCGGTGCGGTATTACGGGCGTCGCGGGGGCGGCAATGCCGCTGCTGCTGCCGCCGTGATCGGCGCTCTGGCCATCGGCGCTGCGGCGGTTGCCGCCAGCCAGCCGCGCCAGCCGGCCTATTATGATTACGGCTATGCGCCGCCGGCTCCCGCGCCGGTCTACGGCTATCGGCCCTACCGCTACAGCACGCCGCCGTCCTACGGCTACTACGCGCCGCCGCAGCCCTATGGCTATGTCGCGCCGCGCCGGCTGCGCAACCAGCCTGCGATCGACGGCGGCTCGCCCTATGCGATCGAACAGCAGCGGGCCCAGAACCGCGCCGCCCGGCGCACTTATCGCCCGGCACCGCGGGTCTATTACGACGACCACTACGGGCCCTGAGTGATGTCCACGGGGCGCGCCAGACGATCGAGCGCGCCCTGAAGGATATAGGCGGCGGCGGTGGCGTCGATCACCGCGCCGCGCTTCGCCCGCGACAGGTCGGCCGCGATCAGCACCCGCTCGGCGGCGACGGTGGACAGGCGTTCGTCCCAATAGGCGACCGGCAGCGGCAGGATCGGACCGAGATTGCGCACGAAGGCGCGGGTCGCCTGTACGCGCGGGCCGTGCGAGCCGTCCATGTT
Source organism: uncultured Alphaproteobacteria bacterium (assembly GCA_937903315.1). Lineage (GTDB taxonomy): Bacteria > Pseudomonadota > Alphaproteobacteria > Rhizobiales > Beijerinckiaceae > JAIUNP01. Next base: position 8,712 of record CALCZO010000050.1, on the reverse strand, counting down.
GAGCGGCAGGCCGATGACGAGGCCGACCACACCGAACTCGGCCGCAGCCTGACGCAGCGCCTCCGCATCCTGCCGGAATTTCGTGCGCTGGATGGTGCGCAGCGCGCTGGCGATCCGGTATTCGACATCCGACAGCGCCAGACCGATGGTCGTGGTGCCGAGATCGATGCCGATCAGGCGGCCGCCGCGCACCAGATGCGGGCGCAGATCATCGAGACCGGGTAGGATTGTCGCCACGCTGAATGCCCCTGCCATTGCTGCCTGCCCGCTTATAGGCGAGACTGGCCGCCTTTGCATAAGGGAGACTTCGCATGCGCATCACCTGGTATGGCCATTCGGCCTTTTCGCTGGAAGCCGGTGGCAAGAAGGTGCTGGTCGATCCGTTTCTGACCGGCAACCCGACCTTCAACGAGGGCGGCGATGCGGTGGACAACGCCCGGCGCTATCAGGCCGCCCTTGCCGGCACCACGCATCTGGTCATCACGCATGGCCATTCCGATCATATCGGCGATGCCGTCGATATCGCGCGGCAGGTCAACCCGAAGATCTTCTGCAATTACGACCTTGGCGTCTGGCTGATGGGCAAGATCGCCCAGGCCAGCGGCGCGGCTGAAACCGGCGCGGCGTTCGAACTGATGAACACCGGCGGCACGGTGGAGAGCGGCGGCGTCTCGGTGACGCTGACTCGGGCGGACCATTCCTCCGGCACGCTGGAGGACGGCGTCTCGCACGCGCTTGGCCTGCCCAATGGTGCGATCATCCGGCTGCCCGGCGCGCCGGTGGTCTGGCATATGGGCGACACCGACATTTTCTCCGACATCAGCCTGATCGATGAGATGTGGCAGCCCGAGATCGTCATCATGCCGATCGGCGACCGGTTTACCATGGGGCCGAAATCCGCGGCCCACGCGATCACCCGGATGCTGCGGCACGCGCGGATGATCATCCCGTCACATTGGGGCACGTTCGGCCTGCTGACCGGCACGCCCGATGCGCTCAGGCGCGAACTCGGGGACAGGGCAGGTCTGGTGGCCGACTTCAAACCGCATATGCCGCGCGAGGTCTGATGTGCCGTTTTGCAACGCGATCTGCGTGACCGCGTTAACGATACGGTAACTTTACTGTCGTGCGGCTGCGGCGCGCCCGCTAGGCTGCTCCGGTGACTGGGTTCACGCCGGAGGCACCATTCCCGTGTCCGCTACAGACCGACCGCATGCAGTGACTGACGGTGTCGAGGTGTTGTCGCGCCTGAACGTCACTGTCGACGAAACAACCATCGAATCGTCAGGCTGGCGGACGATCGATCTCGGCGGTACCGGGCCGGTTGTGCGCGGCACGCGGCATGTGATGGCGCGGTTCGGCGTCACTCTGGCGTTCGCCCGCAACGACAATCGTTCCGACGACATCCGGTCGCTGGAATCGGCAGAGGTCCTGCCGTTTCCGCTGGTTGCGGCCAACGATGCCTTCGGCGAGGCTATGGACGGCCCGCTGCCGGACCTGCCGCCGCGACTGCGCCGGGTGTATCGTCCGGCGATCTCCGAAAGCGCGACGATCGGGCCCTTTGCCGACGCGGGCGTTGACGGGGAGGCCGGTCGGCCGCCCCTGCGCGTGATGCCGCTGGCCGCCGATGCGCCGATCGACTGGCAGGAGCCGCGGGGCGGGGCGCGTGGACGACGCGCGCCCGGCGGCATCGACCGGACCAGCGTGCCGCTGCTCGTCGGCCTGATGGTGTTCGCCTGGGTGGTGCTGCTGGCCATCGGCATCCATAAGGGCATGACGCCGGGCAGCGGCGCGCCGATCAAGTGGAGCAACTGACCCCGGCGAGTGTTGCGTTGCGGAAAAGCCCGGTGCTATAGCCGGAGCAACCAGCAGCGACAGGGGTCCCATGTCCGTCGATCAGGCTACCGTCCGGCGTATCGCGCGGCTTGCGCGCATTGCCGTTTCCGACACCGAGGTTCCGAAACTTCAGGGTGAACTCAACGCCATTCTCGGCTTTGTCGAGGAACTGAACAGCGTCGATGTCGAGGGCGTCGAGGCGATGACCTCGGTCGTGCCGATGGCGATGAAGAAGCGCGTCGATGTGGTGACCGATGGCGGCATTGCGACTGTCGTCACCGGCAACGCGCCGCAAAGCGAGGATGGCTATTTCCTCGTGCCGAAAGTGGTCGAATAACCCGCTGCGACGCCCTCCGGCTGAAGTGCCAGCCCTTTTCGAGATATTGCTGTGACCGATCTGACCCGCCTGACGCTGACCGAAGCGCGCGACCTCATCAAGACCCGCAAGGTGTCCGCGCTGGAATTGACCAATGCGTTCCTTGCCGCCGTCGAGGCGGCGCGCGGGCTGAACGCCTATGTGCTGGAAACGCCGGACGAGGCGCGGGCGATGGCAGCGGCCTGCGACCAGCGGATCGCGGCCGGCACCGCCGGCCCGCTCGAAGGGATTCCGCTCGGCATCAAGGACCTGTTCTGCACCAAGGGCGTGCGGACCACGGCGAGTTCGCGCATTCTCGGCACCTTCGTGCCGGGGTACGAATCGACCGTGACGAGCCAGCTCTGGCGCGACGGCGCGGTCATGCTCGGCAAGCTCAACAACGATGAATTCGCGATGGGCTCGTCGAACGAGACGTCGGCCTTCGGCCCGGTCGTCTCGCCGTGGCGGGCCAACGGGTCGACCACGCCGCTGGTGCCCGGCGGCTCGTCGGGCGGCTCCTCGGCAGCGGTCGCCGCCGACCTCTGCCTTGGTGCGACAGCAACCGATACCGGCGGTTCGATCCGCCAGCCGGCGGCGTTTACCGGCACGGTCGGCATCAAGCCGACCTATGGCCGCTGCTCGCGCTGGGGCATCGTCGCCTTTGCTTCCTCGCTCGATCAGGCCGGGCCGATCGCCAAGACGGTGGCCGATTGCGCCGCGCTGCTGACCTCGATGTCGGGTCACGATCCGAAGGACACCACCAGCGTCGACATGGCGGTGCCGGATTTCGAGGCTGCGGCGGGGCGCTCGGTCAAGGGCATGCGGATCGGCATCCCGAAGGAATACCGCGTCGACGGCATGTCGCCCGAGATCGAGGCGCTGTGGCACAAGGGCGCTGAATGGCTGCGCGAGGCCGGCGCGGAGATCGTCGATGTCTCGCTGCCGCACACGAAGTATGCGCTGCCAGCCTATTACATCGTCGCGCCGGCGGAAGCCTCGTCCAATCTCGCCCGCTACGACGGGGTGCGCTACGGCCTGCGCGTGCCCGGCAAGGACATTGTCGATCTTTATGAACAGACCCGTGCTGCGGGCTTCGGAGCAGAGGTGCGTCGCCGCATCATGATCGGCACCTATGTTCTGTCAGCCGGCTATTATGACGCCTATTACCTGCGCGCCCAGAAGATCCGCACCCTGATCAAGCGTGATTTCGAGACGGTCTATGCCGCGGGCGTCGATGCGATCCTGACGCCGGCCACCCCGTCGTCGGCCTTCGGCATCGGCGAGAAGGGCTCGGCCGATCCGGTCGAGATGTATCTCAACGACGTCTTCACGGTGACGGTCAACATGGCCGGCCTGCCGGGGCTGGCCGTGCCCGGCGGGCTGGATGCCAAGGGCCTGCCGCTTGGCCTGCAACTGATCGGCCGCCCGTTCGACGAGGAAACGCTGTTCGCGCTCGGCGGGGCCATCGAGAAAGCGGCCGGAACGGTCAAGCCGCAGCGCTGGTGGTGAGCGCTCAGGCCGGCTGATCGAAGGCGACCAGCGACCGGGTCGGAAAATCGTAGAGTTTGCCGGTGTCCTGCCAGTCGGCACCGGCCATGCGGACAATTTCCGGTGCCAGATCATCAGGATGGGGCAGGGTCTCTGGGTCCTCGCCCGGCGCGGCGGAGGCGCGCATGGCGGTGCGCATCGGCCCGGGATTGACCAGCATGGCCCGCACGTTGGTGATGTTCATCGTCTCGGCGGCATAGGACCGGACGAGCGCTTCCAGCGCGGCCTTGGAGGCGGCATAGGCGCCCCAGTAGGCGCGCACGCGCCGCGCCGCGCCGGACGAGATCATGATCACGCGCCCGGACTCGGACACTCGCAGCAGCGGGTCGAGCGACCTCAGCAGCCGGAAATTGGCGGTCACGTTGACCTTCAGAACATCGTCGAACACCTTCGGGTCGATATGCGCGACCGGCGAGATCGGCCCGAGAACGCCGGCATTGCCAACCAGAATGTCGAGCTTGCCCCAGCGCTGCTCGATGGCGGGCGCAAAGCGATCGACCGCGTCAAGGTCCTTCAGGTCGATCGGCACCAGTGTCGCCGAACCGCCAGCCGATTTGATCCGGTCGTCGAGCTCCTCCAGGGCGCCCACGGTCCGTGCTGCGGCGATGACATGGGCACCGGCGGCGGCGAGCGCACGCGCCGTCGCCCAGCCGATGCCGCGCGAGGCACCGGTCACGAGAGCGATGCGGCCATCCAGCGGGCGGGTCATGTCACTGTCCTTCGGCGAGCATGGAAAGCTGCTTCGGCCCTTCGCTGGCAAGATCGCGGATCTGCGTCGGATAGTCGCCGGTAAAGCAATGGTCGGCAAACAGCGGCTGATCGGCGTTCCGGCCCGGTTCGCCCAGCGCGCGATAGAGCCCGTCCACGGACAGGAAGGCGAGGCTGTCGCAACCGATGAAGCGGCGCATCTCTTCCAGCGTGTGGTTGGCGGCCAGCAGCTTCTGCTGGTCCGGCATGTCGATGCCGTAATAATCCGGATGGGTGATCGGCGGCGAGGCGATGCGGAAATGCACCTCGCGCGCGCCGGCATCGCGCATCATCTTGACGATCTTGACCGAGGTTGTGCCGCGCACGATGGAATCATCGATCAGCACGATCCGTTTTCCGGCGACAACCGAACGGTTGGCCGAATGCTTCATCCGGACGCCGGCCTCGCGCTGCCCTTGCGTCGGCTGGATGAAGGTGCGGCCGACATAATGGTTGCGGATGATGCCCAGTTCATACGGAATGCCGGAGGCCTGTGCATAACCGATGGCGGCGGGGACGCCGGAATCGGGCACCGGGATGACGACATCACCCTCCACCTTGTCGGCGCGGGCGAGCTCGGCCCCCATGGCTTTGCGCGCGTCATAGACCGGACGGCCATGCACCAGCGAATCGGGCCGGGCAAAATAGATGAACTCGAACACGCAGGGCCGGGTGGCGCGCGGCGGAAACGGCTTGACCGATTCGATGCCGTCATCGGTGATGATGACGATCTCGCCAGCCTCGATATCGCGGATGAACCGGGCGCCGATGATGTCGAGCGCGCAGGTTTCGGAGGCGAGGATGTAATGCCCGTCGAGCATGCCGAGCACGAGCGGACGGAAGCCGAGCGGGTCACGCGCGCCGATCAGCTTCTTGTTGGTCAGCGCGACAAATGAATACGCTCCCTCGATCTGGCTCAGCCCGTCAATGAACCGGTCGATGAACCGGTTGCGGCGGCTGCGGGCGACGAGATGGAGGATCACCTCGGTATCGGACGTTGACTGGTAGATCGCGCCGGCCTGAACCAGATCGCGGCGCAGGGTCTGCGCGTTGGTCAGGTTGCCGTTGTGCGCGATGGCAAAGCCGCCGCCGTGCAGTTCGGCAAACAGCGGCTGGACGTTGCGCAGGATCGTGCCGCCGGCGGTCGAATAGCGGACATGGCCGATGGCGGCGTTGCCGGGCAGGCGGTTGATCGTCTCGGCGGACGAAAAATGATCGCCGACCAGCCCCATCCGCCGCTCGGAATGGTAGCGTTTGCCGTCAAAGCTGACGATGCCCGCCGCTTCCTGACCGCGATGCTGGAGTGCGTGCAGGCCGAGCGCGGTGATCGCGGCGGCGTCGGGATGACCATGAATGCCGAAAACGCCGCATTTCTCCTTGAGATCGTCGCTCTCGTTGCCGAATACGTCATCTGCCGCGCCGCCGGCGGCGTAGATGTCGTGCACGCTGGTCATGATCGCCACCCTCAGCGGGCCGGAGCCTGCGGCGTAGGCACGGGTTCGGCAGGCACGCCCTTGGGGTCAACCCCGGTCTTCTTGAGCGTGTTCATCATCTGCTGCTCGAGGTCTTCGGGCAGGATGCCCTTGAGCGTATCGAACGACGATTTCAGCACCGGCCGGGTCTTGGCATCGGCCACCCACGTCGGCTGCTGCTTGTCGCCGACCAGCGCCTCGAACAGGCCGAACGCGACCACCATCAACAGGAACCCGCGGGCGACACCGAAGATGAAGCCGAGCGTCCGGTCGAGCGCGCCGATGCGCGAATCGAGAATCACATCCGAGAGTTTCGCCGTCACGAAATACGCGACGATCAGCGCGCCGAGAAAGATCGACGCAGCCGCAGCCGGCATCGCGAATTTCTCGGGCAGGCCAACGTTGACCACGAACACCGGGGTCAGCTGCTTGTAGAACAGGAACGCAGCCAGCGCGGCGATGGCCCATGAGGCGATCGCCAGAACCTCGCGGGTGAAGCCGCGCACCATGGCCAGAACGCCCGAAATGAGCAGTACGGCGATGACGGCCATGTCCAGAATTGCTATCGGCATGAATGCTTCCCTCGCGATGGTCCGCCGGCGGGCGGACAAATCAGCAATCAGAACGCGCTCTATAGAGCCTTGCGATGCGTCCGTCACCTGTCTCGGCGCGAAGTTTCGACACGATGTGACGCCTGTGGATTATCGAGCGCACGAACCGCCATTTCCGAGACCAGATCGCCGATGCGCCGCAGACGGGTATGGGCGACAGCATGGCTCTCGATCTGCTCGGCTCCGGCCTCGGCCAGCAGCGCCCGGCGAAAGCCGAGCTTGCCCGCCTCCTTCAGCCGCGCCGGGCTGTGCGCCACCGGGCGGATGGCGCCCGACAGGCTGATTTCACCAAACAGCACCGCCTCGGCCGGCATCGGCTGGCCCGACAGCGATGACAGCAGCGCGCCGGCGACCGCCAGATCCGCCGCCGGTTCGATGATCTTCAGCCCGCCGGCGACATTGAGATAGACATCGTGCCCGCCAAGGCGGATGCCGCCATGGGCTTCGAGCACGGCGAGAACCATCGCCAGACGGCTCGAATCCCAACCGACGACGGCGCGGCGCGGGGTCGGCAGCGGACTGGGCGTGACCAGCGCCTGAATCTCGCACAGCAGCGGACGTGTGCCCTCCATGCCGGCGAACACGGCGGTGCCCGGCTGCTTGGGGTCGCGCCCGGCCAGAAACAGCGCCGAGGGGTTGGCGACCTCGGCCAGTCCTGCGCCGGTCATTTCGAACACGCCGACCTCGTCGGTTGCGCCGTAGCGGTTCTTGACCGCGCGCAACAACCTGAACTGATGGCCAGAATCGCCCTCGAACGACATCACCGCATCGACCATGTGCTCGACCACGCGCGGGCCGGCAATCTGGCCGTCCTTGGTGACATGGCCGACGAGAATCACCGCCGCGCCGGAGGCCTTGGCATAGCGGATCAGCGCCTGTGACGAGGCGCGGACCTGCGTCACCGTTCCGGGGGCGGCGTCGATCACGTCGGTCCACATCGTCTGGATCGAATCGATGATCACCAGCCGCGGCACCGGGCCGGACCCGATCGTCGCCAGGATATCCTCGACGGACGTTTCGGAGGCGAGTTCGACCGGGGAATGGGTCAGGTCCAGCCGCTGCGCACGCAGCCGGATCTGCGCCGCAGCCTCCTCGCCGGAAATGTAGATGACGCGGTGGGCGGCCTTGGCCAGCGCGGCGGCCGCCTGGATCAGCAGGGTCGACTTGCCGATGCCCGGCTCGCCGCCGAGCAGGATCACCGAGCCGCGCACGAAGCCGCCGCCGGTGACGCGGTCGAGTTCGACAATGCCGGTCGGCAGACGGGGCGCATCAAGCGCCAGCCCGTCAAGCCCTTCAAGCTTGAAGACCTTGCCCTTCTTCAGCCGTGCGCCACCGGCCAGCGGAGCCGCCTGCGCGGCAACCACTGCCTCCTCGAGGATCGAGTTCCACTCGTTGCAGGCGTCGCACTTGCCCTGCCAGCGCTGGTAGGTTGCGCCGCAGGCCTGACAGGCGAAGGTTTTTGCTGCCTTGGCCATCACGAACCCACCGTGACGCGCTGGAACCGGTCGCCCAGCGAGGTCAGGATTTCATAGCCGATGGTGCCGCAGGAGGCCCCCACGCGGTCGACATCAAGCACCTCGTCGATCACCGCGATCCAAGCGCCGCGCTGCACGAGGCCCAATGGTACGTCGGTGACGTCGACCGTGATCAGGTCCATCGAGACATTGCCGGCGAACGGGCAGAGAATCCCGCCGATCCGGGCCATTCCACCGGGCTTGTCGTCGGTATTGGCGCCGTTGCGCGGGTAGCCGTCGGCATAGCCGAGCGAGATGGTGGCGATGATGCTGTCGCGGAGGGCGGTCCAGCGCTGGTTGTAGCCGACGCTTTCGCCTTTCGGCACGCGGCGGATCTGGAGGATCGGCGCTTCAAGCCGGACGACCGGCTGCATCGGGTTGGCCGAGCCGGGGCAGGGATTGCCGCCGTAAAGCGCATATCCGGCGCGGAACTGCTCGACGGGCAGGCGTTCGTGATGAAAGAACCCGCTCGAATTCGACATTGAGAACGGCAGGTCCGGGATCGCGCGGCGAACGGCTGCGAACGCTGCGCGCTGGCGGGCGTTGATCGGCGCATCCGGCGTCTCGGACGAGACGAAATGCGTCATCACCAGCGCGATGCGACCGGCTGTCAGATCGAGGCCGGCCAG
>CALCZO010000049.1 GCA_937903315.1 uncultured Alphaproteobacteria bacterium | reverse complement strand
TCGAGCAGCAGGCCGGCCCCCTTGCGCGGCCCGACCTCGCCGGCAAACAGGATCAGCCGCTTGCCCTCGACCGGCTTGGGAACGGCCAGATCGGCGGCAAAATCGGGAATGCCGTTGTGGATGATCGTCAGCTTGGCCGGATCGATGCCGAGCTTGTCACGGAACTCGCCGGTAAAAAAATCGCCGAGGATGACGATCCCGTCCGATTGCCGGCACATCGAGCGGAAGGCGCTGAGCCACAACGGATTAGCGGCATGGACCCGATCCTCGATCAGACCGTGGAAGTGGGTCGAGACGCGCTTGCCGAACAGCTTGGCAAGGCTCACCAGCGCCCATTTGCGCAACGCACTGCCGTCGGTGGAATGGTTGACATGGACGACATCGTGGCCGCCGGTGATCATCAGCCAGATGAAGACGATGAGGCGGAACGGAAAGGTCAGCAGCGACTTCCAGCCCGCGGACGGGCCGCGCGCCGCAAAATACGACCAGTCGATGCCGGTGTCACTGCCGGCCTCGGCCAGATGCTGGCGCATGTAATAGTAAAGCCGGTCGATACCGCCCATGCCGGCCGGCCCGACCGGCGTGACGCAGAGAATGCGCAAGCGCGTCTCGACATGCGATGTTCCGGCCATGATGCACCCTCAACGCGGCAACCAACTGACAACCTGTCCCTGCTATTAAAGACCAACCGGCTTAAGACAGCGTTGCAGGTCGGCATGAGAGGATGACGGCACCGGACTTGCACCACATCCGGCGAAGATCGTCCGAGTGAGAGTGAGCGTAGTAAAATGGCACAGATTCTCGATGTCGCCCGTGGTGCCTATGCCAAACTGCCATTCGGGGCGCGGGCGCGGATCGGTGCCGTTCTGAAACACCTGCCCGCCGGGCTGCGCTATGGCGGCACCTACCGGGCCTGGCGCCGGACGCTGGCCACGACGCGCGGCGACAGCACCCGGATCAAGGCGATGCAGGACGCGGCACGCATCGCCATCGTCCGCGAGGCCTTCGAGAAAAGCGCCCGCTACCGGGCAGAACTTTCGGGCGTGTTCGGAACGGGGTTCGATCCGGCGTCGGTGCTCGATCCGGCCGTGTGGTCGCGCATTCCGCTGCTGACCCCCGAGGCTGTCTCGGACTACCGCGAGGCGCTGTGCACAGTGCCTTCCGCCACGCTGTCGAGCGGATCGACCGGCGGCACCTCGGGCAAGCCGGTGCGGTTCTTTCTCGACCGCAACCGCAGCCCGATCGAATACGCCTTCGTCTTCGATGCCTGGGCGCGCGTTGGCTACCGCGAAGGCGACTGGCGCGCGGTGTTCCGCGGCGTCGAGGTGCTCGATGCGGCGATGGAGCGGGACGAGGCGCTGGCCGAACTGCGCTTTGCCATCTTCAACCTGACCGACGAGGTGATGACCGGCATCCACCGTGCCATCGACGACAGCGGCATCGTCTATCTGCACGGCTATCCGTCGGCGATCGGCATGTTCGCCTCGTTCCTGATGCGCTCAGGCCGCGGGCCGATGCCCCAGATCCGCGCCGTGATGCTGATGGGCGAGCGGCTCTATCCCAACTACCGGGCGATGATCGAACAGGCGTTCCCGAATGCCGAACTGGTGCCGTTCTTCGGGCTCAGCGAGAAATGCGCCTTCGCCGTCGAGGTGCCCGGCAAACCCGACACCTACGATTTTGAACCGCTGTACGGCTTTACCGAACTGCTCGATGCCCACGACCGTCCGGTGACCCGCCCCGGCCAGCGCGGCCGGTTGGTCACCACGGGCCTTCTGTTCAAGGGGATGCCGTTCATCCGTTACGACACCCGCGACGAGGCGACGCTCATCGACGCGCCGTCGGCGGCCAATGGCTGGCGGCTCAGGGTCGAGCGGATCGTGCCGCGGCGCGGCCACGAATTCCTCGTCTCGCACGATGGATCGCTGATCCCGATCCTCGCGCTTCTGGTGTTCGGCACCGAAATGGACGCGATCCGCGAGTTCCAGTTCGCGCAGGAGGTGCCCGGCAAGGCGCTGATCCGCATCGTCCGTCCCAAGGATGGGCCGGAACCGGATGTCGGCCCGTTCATCGACCTGTGCCGCCGCAAGTCGGGCGGACGGATCGATCTCGTGCATGAATTTGTCGATGCGCTGCCGACCAGCCCGCGCGCCAAGCGCCGGTTCATCGACCAGCGGCTCGATATCTCGGCGATCGAGAATGCGATGAATCTTGCGCCCGATGCCGTGGCGACGGACCAGTGAGGGCGGAGCGATGACATTCGTGGTCAAGCATGATCAGTTCAGCCGCTCGCTGCCGGTTCCGGCGATGCAGGCGCACTATCCGGCGCCGGTCGTCACCCGGCCGGCCGGCACTGAGGCGCTGACGATCGATTTCCGATCGCTGTTTGCCGCACTGATGCGCCGCAAATGGCACATTCTCGTCCCGCTCGTGCTGCTGACCATGGGTGGTCTGGCGATGGCGCTGTTGCGGGTACCGCAATACACCAGCACCGTGCAGATTCTGGTCGACCCGCGCGAAATCCAGGTCATCCGATCGGATGTACCGCTGCGCCAGCAATCGCCGGAGGCGGGCCAGACGCTGGCCGAGAACACGCTTGTCGTACTGCGCTCGCGCAATGTCCTGTCCCGGCTGGTCGACAGGGAACGCCTGTTCGAGGATTCCGAGTTCATCGGCACCGTGAAAGCCGGCGGCGATCCGGCAGTCCATACCGAGGAGGGGCGCCGGCTGCGCGCGCTGCTGACGCTCGAACGGCGCATCGGCGTTCGCCGCGCCGACCGCAGCTCAGTGGTGGAAGCCTCGATCTGGACCTATGATGCCAAGAAATCGGCCAAGCTGGCCAATGCGCTTGCCGAGATCTTCATCGCCCAGCAGAAGGGCGTTGAAACCGATACCGCCCGCACGGCAGCCCAGTCCGTCGCCGCCCGGCTCGACGAGCTTGGCCAGCGCGTGCAGAAGGCCGAACGCGATGTCGAGGAATACAAGGCGCGGTTCAATCTCCAGACCGCAAACGGCAAATTGATCGGCGAACAGCAGTTGCAGGAACTCAATTCGCAGCTTGTGCTGGCCCGCGCCCGCGCCTCGGAAGCGCGGTCGAAATACGACAGCATCCGCAAGCTGTCGCTTGCGGCGATCGAGCGCGGCGAACTGCCCGATGCCAACAATTCGTCGGTAATTTCCCAGCTCCGGCTGAAGTATGCCGAAGCCTCCCGGCTTGAGGCGGAGGCGCGCACGCGGCTCGGCGATCGCCACCCCGAACTGACCTCGATCACCGCGCAGGTGCGCGATGCGCGGGCATTGATCCAGCAGGAACTCGCCCGCATCTCGCGCGCGGCGCAGGGTGATTTCGAGCGCGCCAAGGCGGCCGAGGATGCGCTCAGCCGCAGTCTCGAACAGGTGCGCAACCAGTCGTCCAACAGCGGCGACGCCATGGTGCGGATGCGCGAACTCGAACGGCAGGCCGATGCCAGCCGGACGATCTACAACTCCTTCCTCAAGCGGACGCGCGAACTCAACGAGCAGGAAGACCTGACCACGGTCAATGCCCGCGTCATTTCGGCGGCCACGCCGGCGCAGTACCCCTCCGGCCCCGGCCGGTCGATCATCGTCTCCGGCTCGATCATCGCCGGCGGATTTCTCGGCCTGTTGCTGGCCTTGCTCGCCGAACAGTTCGACAGCGCGCTCAGAACCCGCAAGCAGTTCCAGCAGGCCAGCGGCCTGCCCGTCCTGGCCGAGTTTTCCGATCCCTCAACCGGCCGCAGCAAGACCGGGCTGACGCCCCATGTTGTGGATGCGCCACGCTCGAGCTTTGCCAACAACGCCTGCCGCGTCGCCGATCTGTTCGCTGCGCAGGCGCTGCCGGACCAGCCGCGAACCGTTCTGTTCCTGACCCTCGACCGAAAGACCGAGGCGACGGAGATCGCGCTCAATGTCGCCATTGCCGCCGCGCAGGCGACCTGGCGCGTGCTGATGATCGACGCGGACGCAAGCGGCAACGGTCTCAGCCGCCATCTCGAAGTGGCGCCGGATTTCGGTCTGGCCGATGTCGTGACGCAGCGCTGCACATTGTCGAACGCCGTGCTCGCCGACGGTCGGACCGGTGTGCGCATCCTGCCGCAGTCACAGCCCGGCGGCGTCGCAGCATCGCTTCGTCCGACCCCGCAACAGCTTGAAGCTGGACTGATCCGGCAGGCACAGGCCTACGAACTGGTGTTCATCGACGGCGGCGTAGCCGGAACGGACGCCACAGCTTATGCGCTGGCGGCGGTTGTCGACGATATCGTGCTGGTCGGCCGCAGCGGGGCGACGACCACTGCCGCGCTGCGCGAGGGGCTGGACATGCTGGCGCCGTTTGCTGAGCGCATCAGGGGCGTCATCACCCTCTGACGGGATCGATCGTGATCCGCGTCGTCACCGGCGCAGCGCCCATGGTGCCGGTGAGAACAAGATGCCGCGTGGCCTCCAGAGTATTGAAACAGGGCGAATACAGCCCCATGCCCTGTTCGGAATCACCGCGCACCATCAGCGCGCGCAGCGCGGCAGGCAGACCCAGCGTCACCAGTGCAGTGCCGTTGCGGGTCAGGACCGCGCGCTCCGCCTCGATCACGCAGTCGACGTCGGGATGAAGCACGAAGCCGATGCGCACCGGCAGATCGCCGGTCGCTCCATCGAGTTGATCGGTTACGAGGAGCCCGCCCGGCTCGCGCGCCACGGTGCGGCGGTGGCGGATGCCATGGCGCCGGAGATAGCCGTCGTGATCGGCCTGGAGTGTCCACCACGGCGCGTCCGTGCGCGAGATCAGCCGCCCGTGCGCCCGCACGCCCCAGGAAAACGCACTCGACGGCACGCTTGACGATGCCTCGCCGATCGTCAGCGTGTTGTGTGCGAGGCTGGACCGCAACCGGTTCCTCATCGCCCCGCCCGAGTGGTAGAGGTATGTGCCGGCATCGACGAGCACCGGCTGGTCATCGACTGAAAGCCACAGCGCCAGCGTATCGGCATGACCGTGTGCGGACAGCTTGAGATAGCCAAGCGGGCCATGATCGAAGGTCAGCACCGCGCACCGGCCGTGTTCACGGATGCGCGCGATGCTGTAGCCCCCTTCGGCATAAACATGCAGGCCATCTGACGCGGCAGCGCCTTCGGCGGGGGCGCAGAACAGCGCATCGCGCAGATGGGCGTCACGGCCGGGGGGTGCAAGATCAGGCCGTCCTGCCAGGCCGGCCACCGCCGCCACAACCGAGGCGACATAGCGCGGCTCGCGATCGGGCGGGCAGCCGATGACACGGCCCTCGTCGTCATCGCCGATATGCGGACAGGTCCCCGCGTCGTCCATCAGTGTACGCAGGAACTGTGCGCCGGCAACGAGGCGGTCCGTGACAGAGCCGGCGAGCGGTGCGCCGGTGCTCTCTGCCACCAGCGCGCCGAAGGCCAGCATCTCCATCGTGAAGGCCTGATAGGTCGGCGACTGCTCGGCCCCGACGCCATCGGGCAGGATCTGCAGGTCCGCTTCCCGTTCGAGAATGGTCCGGCCCTCGGCCCGGTAGATGTCCGCGTGGGCGGCGGCGGGAAACAGCAGACCGGCCAGCAGCAGCCCCAGCCCCTCGGCGACCAGATGGTTGTTGGCGGAGGAATACCGCGAGGGATAGCGATGAAGCCAATAGGCATGAGCAGCGACCAGACGGCCAAGAAACGCCGTCCTTTCCGGCCCCATCCGCTCCGGGCTGACAGCGGCGGCGACCAGCGTGACCGTCACCATGCGCATCGCCAGTTCAATACCCGAGAACCAGTTGACACCGGCAAAGGGCGGATTGGCATCCGCCCATGTTTCGAGCACGGCAAAGACCTCATCGATCAGTGGCGTGTCAGGCGCGGCCGCAATTCTCGCCGCGACCGGATGCAGGAACTGCATCCGGTTGATTTCCCAGACGAACTTGACATCACCCCGGCCTGCGCCGGTGCTGCGCACGTCGATGTCGAAACAATAGCGCTCCGCGCCGGGCCAAAGACTGCGACTGACCGGATCGACAAGGAAGGCAGCGGCTCCGAGCGTCGCATCGACGCTGACGCCAAGTCCGGTCAGGGTCTGGCCGACGTGCGCCTCGCCCGCCAGCGGCGCGGCCGCGATCAGACGCTGACGCAGCAAGGCCAGATCGGCCATCGGCCCGGGCGCTGCGGCCGCGAACGGCGTCCAGCCGCGCCGGTCGCCCTTCGCCTGCCGCTTCAGCACCGCTTCGCGCAGGCGATGGACGATCTCGGGCGGACTCATCGCCGCAAGGCGCGCCGCATACCAGCGCAGTTTTGCCATCGACACCGGTTGCCTGCTCCCTGTTCCATGCCGGCACGCCGGCAGGTCGAATTGGTTCACCATGGGCCGCGGTATCGCGCCATCGGGACCGCTACTGTGGCGGCAAATCCTTGCTTTTTACTCTCCCGAAACGTCGAAACCGCATGGTTTTCCCGCATCGGGAGCACACTGTCGATGCTGGCACCGGACTTGCCATTCCCCTCATGCAGCGGCGGATCCTGTTTCAAATGGTGACGCCATTGCCCGAACGAACACGAAAAGGCAGTCATCGATGTGCGGTTTTGCCGGCCTGATCCAGCGCCATCCCGATGAGGACGCCGCCCGGCGATTTCGCGCTCTGGCGCGCGCCAGCCTTGCCAAACGCGGCCCGGATGACTTCCGTTCCGAGACGATCGACGGGGTCGAACTGATCCATGCCCGGCTCTCGATCATCGATCTGGCCGCCGGCCAGCAGCCGATGGTCGACGATCAGGGCGCGATCGCGTTCAATGGCGAGATCTACAACCACGCCGACCTGCACCTGCCCGGCGTGACCTACCGCACCCATTCGGACACCGAAGTGCTGCTCAAGGGGCTGAACGCCAAGGGCATGGCCTTCCTGCGGCAGGCAGACGGGATGTATGCTTTTGCCTACTACGACCGGCGCGCCCGCAAGCTGTATCTCGCCCGCGACCTGTTTGGCATCAAGCCGGCTTACTACGTGCTCAAGCCGGGTGTTTTTGCGTTTTCGTCGACGATTCCCGCGCTGATGGCGTATTCCGACAAGCGCATCAACCAACAGGGCTACCTCGAATTCTATCACGGTCGTGGCGCGCGCGGCGCCCATACCCTGTTCGACGATGTCCACGAGGTCGCCCCCGGTCAGGTCGCCATCTACGATCTTGCCACCCATACCGTGAGCGTCGAGACCTGGGAGGAGCGGCAGATGTCGCCGCTGACGACCCTCTCCGAGGCTGAACTGATCGACCGTCTCGATGAGGTGATGAACCTGTCGATCCAGCGCCATCTGGTCTCGGATGTGCCGGTCGCGAGCCTGCTCTCGGGCGGGATCGATTCAGGCCTGACAACCGCGATTGCCGCCCGTTATGTCCCTGATCTGGCGTGCTTTTCCATCGGATTCAAGGACAAGCGCTACGACGAGAGCCCCTATTCCTCGGCGATCGCGAAACGCTACGGCCTGCGCCATTTCATCAAGATGGTCGATGGCGAGGACCTGATCGGCATGCTCGAGGACTGGCCGGTGATCGCAGACGATGCGAGTGCCGAACCGGCTTCGGTGATGCGCTATCTCGTTGCCCAGTATGCGCGCGACAACGGCTTCAAGGTGGTGCTGTCGGGCGAGGGCGCGGACGAGTTCTTCGGCGGCTACAACCAGTACCGGCGGTTCCAGCTGGCGCTGCGCTACGGCGCGATCGGCCGGCTGTTCCCGTTCGCCGGGGCGCTGGCGAAAGCGACGCTGGGATCGCGGACGCGGCTGATCCACTACATCGGACAGATGACCGGAAAACCCGCCTTTCACGGCGGCTCGATGATTTTCGAACCCTATCTGTTCAAGGACATGTTCCGCGGCGACATCGGCCCGCTGCCGACCGCGACCACCCTGCGCGAGGCGCTGTTCCTCGACCAGCGCCATCGCCTCGCCGATGACCTGCTGACCATCACCGACCGGTCGACAATGCATGCCTCGATCGAGGCGCGGGTGCCGTTCATCACCCGCTATGTCGCTGATTTTGCCACCTCTCTCGGCGATGACATGCTGATCCGCGATGGCAGGCAGAAGTATCTGCTGCGCCAGCTCGCCCATCGCTACCTGCCGGCGGACTGTATCGAGCGGCCCAAGGTCGGATTCGACATGCCGCTGGGCCGCTGGCTGCGCACCGACCTGCGCCCGCTGGTCGAGGCCACGCTCGCCTCGACCTGGCAGAAGGATTTTCTCAGGCCCGGCGCGATGGAGGGCATCGTCGCCGCCCACATGGCCGGAAAGGCCGATTTTGCCGACAAGATCTGGGCGTTCATCACGCTCGACCGCAACATCAACGCGCTGCGCGCAATGCACTGAGGCTCTCATGCGTGTCACCCTGTTCGATACCCCCGTCGATATCCTGACCATGGAAGAAACCGTCCGGCGCGCCGTTGACGCGATGCACAGCCGCACCCGCTGCCAGCATGTCGCGCTCAATGTCGCCAAGCTGGTCAATGCCCGCTCCGATGCCGAACTCGACCGCGATGTCCGCGACAGCGACATCGTCGGCATCGACGGGATGGGCATCGCCTTTGCGCTGAAGGCAATGGGCCATGCCGTGCCCGAACGCGTCGCGGGCGTCGATCTGTTCGAGGAACTCATCAGGGTCTGCGCCGAACAGGGCCTGAAACCCTATCTGCTCGGCGCGAAGCAGGAGATTCTCGACAGGACCATGGCGGTGCTGAAGGAGCGTCATCCGACCTTGCAGTTCGCCGGCGCGCATCACGGCTACTTCCGTCCGGACGAGGATGGTCGCATCGCTGCCACGGTGCGGGCGAGCGGTGCCGACTGCCTGTTCATCGCCATGCCGACGCCGCGCAAGGAACGGTTCATGCGCGCCTATCGTGACGCCATGGGCGTGCCGTTCCTGATGGGCGTGGGCGGCACTTTCGATGTTGTCGCCGGCTTTGTCGACCGCGCGCCGGCGATCTGGCAGAAGCTCGGGCTCGAATGGGCCTACCGGATGATGCAGGAGCCGCGCCGCATGGTCTGGCGCTATGCCCGCACCAACACCATCTTCCTCGGCCTGATGCTGCCGGCGCTGCTGCGTCGCCTTGTCGGCCTGCAATCGCGCACCGCCTGACCGATGCTGATGCGACCCACCCCCTCGCCTGTCGTCATGCACCTGATCTCGTCGCTCCGCGTGGGCGGGGCGGAACGGCTGATGGTGACGATGATGCAGGCCGCCGATGTCGACCCCGCCGCGCGCTTCGTCGTCGTGGTGATGAATGACGAGATCGACGAGGCATTGTGGGCCGCGCTGGCCGCCACGCGGTTTCCGCTCTACCGGCTCGGCCGCAGGCAGGGACACCTGTCGCCGCGCTATCTGCGCGAGGTGCTGTCGATCGCCCGTCGGCATGATGTCGAGGTCATCCACACCCACAACGAAGGCAGCCGGACCTGGGGCATGATCGCCCGAATGCTGCGCCCCTCGTTGCGGCTGGTCTATACCGTCCATGCTGAGGGAATCGGCCGCGAGATCACCGGCCTGCGCCGCGCGGCCTACCTGCGGTTGGTCGACACAACGGTGGCGATTTCGCGCGCGGTCGAGACCGAGTGCCGGGCCTTCGGTTCCCGCACCGTCGTGCTGGCCGAGAACGGTATCGATCTCGATGCCTTCAGGGCCGCGCGAAGCGACCGCACCGGCGGCGGACCGCTGCGGGTCGTGTCGGTCGGGCGGTTCGCACCGGTCAAGGGGCAGGATATCCTGATCGAGGCCGTCGATATCGCCCGGCGACGCGGTGTCGAGGTCACGCTGACGCTGGCCGGCACCCGCGCCGATCCGGCGTTTCACGACCGGCTGATGGCGATGGTGGCCGAGCGCGGCCTCGACTCGTCAGTATACTTTGTTCTGGACCGCACCGACATTCCCGCCGTTCTGACCGATGGCGACGCCTTCGTTCTGCCCTCGCGCGAAGAGGGATTCGGCCTTGCTCTGGTCGAGGCGATGGCAGCCGGCCTGCCGGTCATCGCCTCGCGCACCGGCGGTGCGGCGGAGCTGGTCAGCGACGGGATCAACGGGTTCAGTTTCACGCCCGGCGATGCGGCACAACTGGCCGATCGCCTCGCCCTACTTGCAGCCGACCCCGCCCTTCGCGCCCGGCTGGCATCCGCGGGGGCGGAGACGGCGGCGCGCTATGACATCCGCACCACGCTCGCCCGGCATATGGACGCGTACCGGGGCCTTACGCAGGCTGCGACGGCGTGACGGCCAGCGGAGCCCACGGCGTCTTCAGCATCGCCCGGATCGAGATTCCCTGAACAGTCAATGCGGCAGCGTAAGCGACTGTGAAGCCGGCAAACCCGGCCAGCAACTCGGCCAGCGGACCGTAGGGAATGGCCAGCGTCCGCAACACCCACAGCGCCAGACCACCGGCCGAGGCCGCGAGCGCGACACCGCCCAGCCGCAGCCACGGCAGCGGAAAGCGAAAGAAACTGCGTGTCGCGACGATGCTGGCACACAGCGCCAATGCGGCTGAGCCAGCGGCGGCCACGGCGGCACCGATCAGACCGAACTGGCGGATCAGCACGATGCCAAGGCCGGCGCCGAGCACAGCCGCCGGCAGGATCGAGGCCAGCTTCAGGCCGTTGCGCCCCAGCATGAAGAACAGGTTGTCGTAGAGGAACGTCTTGAACACGACGAAACAGGCGGCCAGCGCGATGATCGGCATCAGCCGCGCGGTATCGGCCTGCAGTTCCGGCTTGACGAACAGCGCGGCAACCGGCTCTGCGAGCAGGGCCGTCCCTGTCAGCGCCCCGGCGCAGAGCACGAACAGCGTGATCGAGAACCCGCTCTGCATGCTGCGCGCGACGGCGTCGCCCTGCCGGGCGCGGGCGGCAAACAGCATCGGCACGGTCATGGTGTTCATCGGTCCAGCGATGAAATCGACCGGCTGACGGCCAAGCGCATAGGCAATCGCATACACACCGACGCTGGCCGGCCCGAGCACCTCGTTGAGCACGAAGCGTTCGAAATAGATGACAATGAAGCTGAGC
>CALCZO010000048.1 GCA_937903315.1 uncultured Alphaproteobacteria bacterium | reverse complement strand
GCCCAGATGGCCCGCGCCGCCGGCATCCATGTCGTGCTCGCCACCCAGCGCCCGTCGGTCGATGTCATCACCGGTACCATCAAGGCCAACTTCCCGACCCGCATCTCGTTTCAGGTTACCTCGAAGATCGACAGCCGCACCATCCTGGGCGAGCAGGGCGCCGAGCAGCTGCTCGGCCAGGGCGACATGCTGCACATGGCCGGCGGCGGCCGGATCAGCCGCGTGCACGGTCCGTTCGTGTCGGACGCGGAAGTCGAGCACGTTGTCGCCCACCTCAAGGCTCAGGGCACGCCGCAGTATCTCGAATCGATCACCGCCGACGAGGATGCCGGCGGCGGCAGCGACGGTGACGACGGCGCGGTGTTCGACAAGGGCAATTTCGGCGAGGAGCCGAACGATCTCTATGCGCAGGCCATTCAGGTCGTCCTGCGCGACAAGAAGTGTTCGACCTCCTACATCCAGCGCCGGCTCCAGATCGGCTACAACCGCGCCGCCTCGCTGGTTGAACGGATGGAGCGCGAGGGCCTTGTTGGCCCGGCCAACCACGCGGGCAAGCGCGAGATTCTGACCGAAGACGCCGACGCCTGAGAACGCCCTCCCGCACTGCCCGATTTTGCTTTGCGTTCAGTCTCGAATCCGCCACAAGCAGGGGCTACGGACGGGTCTGATCCACCAGAAGAGGGGATGGGCGGTGCAAAAGCGTTTCCTAGCCGGCCTGATGCTTGCGACGAGCCTCGGTATCGACCCTGCGCTGTCTCAGGGCGCGCCGCTGCAACTCAATCCGCCGCCGGCGGCCAGGGCGACACCGTCCAATGGCAAGGCAGCGGCAACGACGCCCCAGCCCGCCAACCCGTCGGCTCCCAAACCGACCGTGGAGCGGATCAATGCCTATTTCAATGCGCTCGGCGGCATGATCGCGGATTTCAGCCAGACCAGCCCGGACGGGCGGCGCTGGGACGGCAAGCTCTATCTCTCCCGGCCGGGCAAGATGCGGTTCGAATACCGGCCGCCGAGCCCGCTGGAAATCGTTTCGGACGGTCGCACCGTTGCGGTGCGTGACCGCAAGGCCAACACGCAGGACCTCTATCTCGTCGGCCAGACACCGCTGAAGTTCCTGCTCCGCGACAAGATCGATATCGCCCGCGATTCGAAAGTCATCTCGCTGGCCCAGCAGGGCGACGATGCGGTTCTGGTCATCGAGGACCGGCAGACGGTGGGCGGCACCTCGCGTATCCGCCTGTCGTTCAACAACGCCGACATGACGCTGAAGCAATGGATCGTCACCGATCCGCAGGGCTATGACACCCGCGTTGTCCTGTCCAACATCGAAACCGGCAAGCGGCCCGATGCGCGCCTGTTCGTCATTCAGGAAGGCCGGGTCGACACCCCGCGCTGACCGCCCCCGTGACAGGATTCCGTTCGTGCCGCTGACCATTGCAACCTGGAATATCAATTCGGTTCGGCTGCGAATCGACAGTGTCCGGCGGTTTCTCGACGAGGCGGCACCCGATGTGCTGTGCCTCCAGGAAACCAAATGTCCCGACAGCGAGTTTCCCCGCTCGGCCTTCGTCAAGGCGGGCTATGAGCACATGCTGCATCGTGGCATGAAGGGCTACAACGGCGTTGCCATCATCGCACGCCGGCCGGTTCGGGCGCTCGCGCCGCTCAGTTTCTGCGCCCGCGAGGACGCCCGGCATATTGCCGCCGAGGTCGACGATGATGCCGGCCAGCCGGTGGCGATCCACAATCTCTATGTTCCGGCCGGCGGCGATGTCCCCGACCGTGAGGAAAACCCGAAATTCGGTCACAAGCTTGATTTTCTGGCGGAGCTGACCGACTGGGCGCACGCCAGCAGCGGCAGCAACCGCCGGGCGGTTCTTGTCGGCGATCTCAACATCGCGCCGTTTGAAACCGATGTGTGGAACCACAAGGCGCTGGTCAAGATCGTCAGCCATACCCCGCTCGAATGCGAAACGCTCAACCATCTGCGCCAGACCGGCGGCTGGACCGATGCGGTCCGCCATCTGGCGCCGGAGCCGGAGCGCATTTACACCTGGTGGAGCTACCGCTCACCCGATTGGGCGGCGGCCGACAAGGGCCGGCGGCTCGATCATGTCTGGGTCGGGCCGGATCTGGTCAGCGCTGTCGAACGCTGGCATGTCCTGCGCGATGCCCGCGGCTGGACCCAGCCGTCCGATCATGTTCCGCTGATCGTCACACTCGGGATTTGACGCGCGAGAGGACCCGTCAGGCAAGCGCCCCGAGTTGCGCGCGGACAACGCCGAGCGCCTCGGCGATATGCGTCTGCAGCCGCCGGGCGCTGACCGGATGCTCCTCGAGCACCCGCCGCATCAGGCTTTGCGGAATGAACAGCAGATCGCTCGGCTCGAGCGCAATCACCGTCTGCGGCCGCGTGATGGGCGCAAACAGCGCCGCCTGACCGACGAGACCGCCGGGGCCCAGCTGATCGTCTGTCTCGATGGCAACACCGGTCAGCGAGACCGAGAGCCGGCCTGTGACAACGACATAGCCCCCGTCCGCCGTCTCGCCCTGACGGAACAGTTCCTCGCCGGCGTTCAGACAGCGGGGCAGAGCCGAAAACGCAAGCACATGCAGCGCCTCGGGCTCCAGCACGCGCAACAGATCCTGGGCATTGAGGGCGGCAATCTTCTGGTCGAGGCGCATGGGGAACCGGCGATGCTATGCTTGGGGCAGCCTGGCCGGCCAATCCGATCAGGGTACGAGCTTGTAGCCGCCCCCTTCGGTGACAAGCAAGCGGACCTGGCCGGGGTCGGGTTCAATTTTTTGCCGCAGCCGATAGATATGCGTTTCCAGCGTGTGGGTGGTGACGTTGGAGTTGTACCCCCACACCTCCTGCAGCAGCACATCGCGGGCAACCACCTTCTGGTTGGCGCGGTAGAGATAACGCAGGATCGCCGTTTCCTTCTCGGTCAGGCGCAGCTTGTTGCCCTTGACCGTGGTCAGCAGCTTGGCACCGGGTCGGAATGTGTAGGGCCCGATGGTGAAGACGGCGTCCTCGCTCGCCTCATGCTGGCGCAGATGGGCACGGATGCGCGCCAGCAGAACGGCGAATTTGAACGGCTTGGTGACGTAGTCATTGGCTCCCGATTCGAGACCAAGCACGGTGTCAGCCTCCGAATCGTGGCCGGTCAGCATGATGATCGGGCCCTTGAACCCGTTCTTGCGCAACAGCTTGACCGCTTCACGGCCGTCCATGTCCGGCAGGCCGATATCCATCACGATCATGTCGATCTGGTCCGCCTTGGCCAGAGCCACGCCAGCCGCCGCATTCGGCGCTTCGGCAATGGTGAACTCCTCGTGCAGCTTGAGCTGCTCGGCCAGCGCCTCACGCAAGGGTTCGTCATCATCCACGATGAGAATTTTGCGAACGTTGCTCATTCATCGGTCCTTTGCGCGCTGCTTAGCCAACAGGTAATGCGCGCGGCAGGCGACGACAAGGCACGGATATGGCAAAACACCCGTTCCCTCTGCAAGCACAGGCGACGCTGGAGCGCGGCGTTTCACATGAAACAGACCTACATTCGGACCCTCGTCGTCCGCAGCCTGACGCCGCGCGGCCCACGCGGGCGGCTTTGGGCGGGATCGCTGACCCTTCCCTGTCGCATCGGGCGCAACGGCGTGACCCGGTCCAAACGCGAGGGTGACGGCTGTTCACCGGTTGGCCGGCTGGCGATTCTCGGCGGCTGGTGGCGCAACGACCGGCGAGGCAAGCCACGGTCCGGGCTGGCGCTGACGGCGCTGAGAACCACCGACGGCTGGTGCGATGCGCCCGGCCATCGCTGCTATAACCGACGCATCATGCTGCCGTTTGCGGCCTCGCACGAGGACATGTGGCGGGCGGACCACCAGTATGATGTCGTGCTCGATCTGGGCTGGAACCGCCATCCGCGCCGGCAGGGGCGCGGCAGCGCGATCTTCCTGCATCTGATGAGCGAGGCGGGCGGCGGAACGGCGGGCTGTGTTGCCGTCTCCGGACGTCACATCGACCGGCTGATGGCGCTCATCGGCCCGAAAACCATGATCGATATCCGCTAGTTACCGCACGCCGAACAGGGCAGAGCCGATCCGGACCTCGGTTGCGCCACATTGGATGGCGGCGGCAAAGTCACCGCTCATCCCCATCGACAGGGTCCTGAGCCCGTGATGCGCGGCAATCTTGGCCAGCAGGGCGAAATGCGGGCTCGGCGGCTGGTCGGCGGGCGGAATGCACATCAGCCCCGACACCGTCAGGCCAAACTCCCGCCGGCATTGAACGAGGAATGCATCGGCATCCTGTAGCAGGACGCCGGCCTTCTGCGGCTCGGCACCGGTGTTGACCTGAACCAGCAGGCGCGGCTGGCGACCGACCTTCTGCACCGCGTCAGCAAGAGCCGCCGCAAGCCTGGGCCGGTCGAGACTGTCGATTCGCTCGAAGAGCGCGACGGCTTCGAGTGCCTTGTTGCTCTGCACCGGACCGATCAGGTGAAGCGCGACGCCGGCGAACTGCTGTTTCAGCGCCGGCCACTTTCCCCGGGCTTCCTGCACGCGGTTTTCGCCGAACACGCGATGACCTGCTCCAAGCAGCGGCGTGATCGCCTCGGCGCCGAACGTCTTGGAGACGGCAACCAGCGCAATGTCCGACCCCTTGCGGCCAGCATCGGCAGCGGCCCGGTCAACCAGCGCCCGCACCGTCGCAAGCCGTCCCGATCCGGTCTGCTCACTCTCGATCATCCGTCAAAGTCCCCAATCGCCTGATTTCATCACTGCCAGTACCGGCAAAACGGCGCAACGGGTTGACCGGAAAAAGCGAATGATGTCCAAGGGACCCGATCTGATCAGAAGTTGTCCCATGCGCAGCACCCGTTACAACACCCGCGTCGCCGAACCCAAGTGGCAGAAGGTCTGGGAGGATAACAACACCTTTCTGACCCGCAATGACGATGCGCGCCCCAAATACTATGTGCTCGAGATGTTCCCCTATCCCTCGGGGCGCATCCACATGGGCCATGTCCGCAATTACGCGATGGGCGATGTCGTCGCCCGGCACAAGCGCGCCAAGGGCTTCTCGGTGCTCCACCCGATGGGTTGGGATGCCTTCGGCATGCCGGCCGAGAATGCCGCGATGGAAAAGAAATCCCATCCCGGCACCTGGACCTATGCCAACATCGCGACGATGAAGGGTCAGCTCAAGTCGATGGGCCTGTCGCTCGACTGGAGCCGCGAGATCGCCACCTGCGATCCGGCCTATTACCGCCACCAGCAGGCGATGTTCATCGACTTTCTCGAGGCGGGTCTGGTGACGCGCAAGACCTCGAAGGTCAACTGGGACCCGGTGGACCAGACGGTTCTGGCCAACGAGCAGGTCATCGACGGGCGCGGCTGGCGCTCGGGCGCGCTGGTGGAACAGCGCGAACTGACCCAGTGGTTCCTCAGGATCACCGACTATGCGCAGGACCTTTCTGACGCGCTCGGGACACTCGACCGCTGGCCGGAAAAGGTCCGGCTGATGCAGAAGAACTGGATCGG
>CALCZO010000047.1 GCA_937903315.1 uncultured Alphaproteobacteria bacterium | reverse complement strand
CCTATGGCGAGCAGTACAACCGCATGGCCTCCGCCGTGCAGGCGATGACCGGCAACATCGGCAAGCTCGGCGGCTGCGCCGAGGGGGTCGGCAAGGCGTTTCATGCCGAGGCCGTCGCCTATCCGTATGACGAGAACGCCAACATCTGGTTCGCCTCGATCAAATCGGACCGCTGGGCCCATTGCGTGCTCAACTATCCGAACGTCAGCCGCGAGGAGATCGGCCTGTGGCCGCGCGGCGACAACCTCGACGGGGTGATCCCCAACATCAAGGGCATCTTCTGGCAGGGCTCGGACTGGTTCAACCAGCTCACCAACATCAACAAGGAAATCCAGGCGATCAAGAAGCTGGAGCTGGTGGTGTGCATGGATTCGACCATCACGCCGTCGGGAATCTGGGCCGATGTGCTGTTGCCGATTGCGACCCATTTCGAGCGGCATGACGTTGCCCTGCCCTGGTACAAGGGCCACTATTACATCCATCGGCCCAAGGTGATCCAGCCGATGGGGGAATCGAAGACTGATTTCCAGGTCTTCACCGAACTGGCCTACCGTCTCGGTTTTGGCCCACAGTACAATCCCAAGGCCAACCGGGACTATTTCCACATCGACGACAATGTCGATGAGGCCTATCTCAAGGAGTGGTGGGAGAACCGCGTGATGGCCAATCAGGCCCATCCGGTGACGATGCCCTGGGAGGAATTCAAGCAGCGCGGCATCTACAAATTCCATCTGCACGAGCCGCATGTCGCCTTCAAGGCGCAGATCGAGCAGGGCCTGCCGTTCCAGACCCCGTCGGGGCGGATCGAGATTTTCTCCACCCAGCTGGCGCAGATCACCGACTGGAAGAAGACCCAGTACGGCTACGAGATTCCCTACATCCCCAAATGGATCGAGCCGTGGGAATCGCTCAACCACCCGCTGACCAAACGGTTTCCGTTCCATCTGATCTCGCCGCATCCGCGCTGGCGCACCCATTCGATCTTCAACAACATTCCCTGGCTGCGCGAGACCTTCAGCCAGGAAGTGACGCTGAACGCCGCGGACGCCCGGAAGCTCGGCGTGAAAACCGGCGATACGGTCGAATTGTACAACGACCGTGGCCGCGTCGTCGTGCCGGTCTATGCCACCGAGCGCTGCATGCCCGGCGTTGCCGTGCTGCATGAGGGGGCGTGGATGGATCTCGACAAGGACGGCGTCGACCGTTCCGGCAATCCCGACTTCCTGACCGACGACAATCCCTCGCCGGCCGGCGCCTTTGCCTACAACACCGTGCTCTGCGCGATCCGCAAGACCGATCTCGTCCACAAACCGGGGTGGGACGAGCTTGCGACCGCACGCAGCCACGTGTTCCGCCGCGATATGTGATGGGGGCCGATCATGGCAAATGAAAAAGACAAGGCCGTCATCAAGGAAGCGGTGAAGCGCCGGAAGCGCGAGGTGTATGTGCCGGTCAGGCCGGACATGCAGCTCGGCTTCATCCACAACAACGTCGATTGTATCGGCTGCCGTGCCTGCGAAATCGCCTGCAAGGACAAGAACGGGCTGCCGCCCGGGCCGCGCTTCCGCCGCGTGCAGTACATCGAGGGCGGCACCTATCCCGAGGTCTATGCCTTCAAGATCAACATGTCCTGCAACCATTGCGCGGAACCGGCGTGCCTGCCGACCTGCCCGACCGGCGCGATCTTCAAGCGCCAGAAGGACGGCATCGTCGACATCGATTCGACGCTGTGCATCGGCTGTCGCCGCTGCGAGGCGGCCTGCCCGTTCGGCGCCCCGCAGTACAATCCCGAGACCAACACGGTCGTCAAATGCAACATGTGCGTCGACGAGATCGACGCCGGCCGCAAGCCCTACTGCGTGATGGCCTGCATGATGCGCGTGCTGGACATCGGTCCGATCGACAAGCTGCGCGACGGCACCTATGACACCAAGGCGCGCGGTCCCAATGACGAGATCGTGCGTCAGGTGCGCAACATGGCCGATCCTGAACTGACCAACCCGTCAATCGTCTTCATTCCTCACTCCAAGGGCAAAGTCGGATGACAGACACCGACGCCCTGACGCTGCCCGAACAGGACGAGCACCGCCTGATCCTCGATCTTGCAGCGGGGGATCTGACGCTGCTTGCCCGCCTCAACGAGCGCGAACTGACGGTCGACCTGCTGGCCGAGTTGCGGCGTCAACCGTTCGCCAGCCGGCTGGCGCTCGGCCCGGACAGTGATGCCGGCCGGGCCGCCTTCGCGATCCTGGATGACGCGCTCGGGTCGGACGAGTGCGATGGTTCACCGGCCGCGATGGATCGTTTGCATGCCGATTTTGCCGCGATCTACCTCAACCACACCTATTCGGTCTCGCCCTGCGAGAGCGTCTGGGTCGATCCCGAAGGGCTGGTGTTGCAGGAGGCGATGTTCGAGATCCGCCGCTGGTACAACCACTACGGGCTGGCGGCCGCCAACTGGCGCATCATGTCCGATGATCATCTGGTCCAGCAGCTGCGCTTTGTCGCCCATCTCATTTCCGATGATGTTGCGCACGCACCCAAGGACGCCGCCGCCTTTCTCGATCATCATATCCTGCGCTGGGTCGAGCCCTTTGCGGCCCGCACGGCCCAGCGCTGCCAGACGCAGTTCTATGCCGGGCTGGTGCTGGTGACCGCCGCGACTGTCCACCGGCTGCGGCGGATGCTGGCCGAGGTGGCCGGCATGCCGCTGATCGAGCCCGAGCCGATCGAGGAAGAAAAGCGCCGCCGGCGCGAGGATGCGGCCAAGCGCGCGTCGGAGGCCTATTTCCCCGGCGCGGCACCAAGCTGGTGATGGACCGCCTCGGCGCCACGGTGCCCGTGATTGACGCTGCGGCCTGCGTTCACACGCTGGCGCCTGTCGCCTCGTGCCGTGCCTGCGTCGAAGCCTGCCCCCATGCGGCGATGGTGCTGACCGACGAGGCGCTGGGCATTGACGTCGAAGCCTGCACCGGTTGCGGCCGCTGCGTTCCCGCCTGTCCGCGCAGCGCGATCACGGCCGAGCGGGATATGCTCGTGATCCGGACCGGGCGGGACAGCGGCGAGGCGTTCGCCGCCTGTCGCCGAGCCGTGCAGCCGGACGTGGCAGCGATGGCCTGTGTCCACGCCCTCGGCGCACGCGATCTCGACACGCTGGCCGCTGACGGAATCGCCCGGCTGAGCGTGGCGACCGGAGCCTGCGAGACCTGCACCGACGGCGTCGGCCCGGTGCGGCTCGACCAAGCGGCCAAGACGCATGCCGCCGTGCGCGCCAGCCGGGGCGAGCGCGCCGTCGCTGTTGTCCGGTCCGATCCGGCCTCGTTCCGCCGCACTCTGGCCCGCGCCCGCGAGTCCGAGCAGCGGATCGATCGTTCTCGCCGTCGGCTGTTCGGGGCGATCATCGACGTGCCTCCACCGGCTGCCGCGACCCCGATGCCGCGCGCCTATGTCACGCCGACAATCGATGCCGCGCAGTGTACAGCCTGCGAGGCCTGCATCCGCATCTGTCCGGATGACGCGCTGGCGCTGGAGCGGGGAGGGCGGCATCGCTTCAGAGTCCAGCCGGACCGCTGTTCGGGTTGTGGCCTTTGCGTCGATGTCTGCGAGGATGGAGCCATGGGGCTCGTCCCGCTCGGCGACGCGAAGGCGGCGGACGTGCCGCTCGATGGGTATCGCTGCCGGGCCTGCGGTGTCACTGTCCATGTCCCCGCCGGCCGGGACACCACGTCCCTGTGCCGCATCTGTGCGCGGACAGGCCATTATCGTTCGCTGTTTCAGGTTCTCGACCCATGACCAGACGCTGGTGCCATGACATCGCGATGCAGATCGGAGCCGCAGGTCCCGGCAGCATCATCGTCACGTTCCCCACCTATCGGCCCGATCTGGTGGTCGAACTGGCTGATGCGCTGGCGCTGCCGTTTGTCGATTTCCGTGCCGTCTATCTTGCCCCGCTCGGCTTTGCCGCCCACACCCTGCCGCTGACGGTGATCGAGGCGGCGATTGCCGACCGTGCTGATACCCGCGGGCTGGTGCTGCACAATGCCGAGGCATTGCTGGCGGCCAAGCCGGCGGCTGATCGGCAGGCCTGGCTGGCGGCGTTTCTGGACATGCCGCGATCGGCGACCGTCCTCCTGCCGCTGGCGCTGTTCGGTCCCGATCTAGGCGACCATCCCCGTCTGATCCGGCTTGCCGAAGCTGCCGTTCCGCCCGAATCGCTTCTGATGCAGCTCGCCAGCCTGCGCGTGACGTAAGGACATCGCTGGCATGATCGCATCGCGCAGCCTGTTCGCCGTCCTGACCCGCTCACTGGTGCTTTACAGCATGCTGGTGTCGCTGGTGTTTCTCGTCGGCATTGTCTCGCTCTACCAGATGCGGCTGCGCGACCAGCGGGCCGATGCCGCCGAGCGGATCAACCTTCTGCTTCAGGTCAGCCTTGAGAACGCGATGCTCAAGCGCGACATCCCCGGTCTGGAGGACAT
>CALCZO010000046.1 GCA_937903315.1 uncultured Alphaproteobacteria bacterium | reverse complement strand
GTCGCTGATCATGACGCTGATCTTCGCGTTCGGCATCACCTTCCAGCTGCCGGTGATCCTGACTCTGCTCGGCCGGGTCGGGCTGATCGATTCCGAGTTCCTCAAGGAAAAGCGGCGCTATGCCATCGTCATCCTGTTCGTGATCGCAGCCGTGCTGACGCCGCCGGATGTGATCTCGCAGTTCTCGCTGGCGATCCCCGGCATGCTTCTTTACGAGGCGTCGATTCTTTCGGTCCGCTGGGCAGAGAAGAAGGCCAAGGCCAAAGACGACGCGGCAGGCGCGGCGGCCTGACCGGCTGACGGAACGTTTCCGGACGGAGTGTGGCGTTTGAGACCGTGACATTGGCGCTTTTCCGCGCGATGTCTCGTCCGCTACACTCCCGATTCTGCGTTTCAGGTCCGTCCGTTCCATGCACGATATCCGTTTCATCCGCGACAATGCCGCCGCCTTCGATGCCGCCCTCGCAAGCCGGGGGGCTGCGCCGTTGTCGGCGACGCTCATGGCGCTTGATGATGCGCGCAAGGCCGCGATCACCACGCTCGAAGCCGCACTCGCCCGCCGCAATGCCGCCTCGAAGGAGATCGGGCAGGCGATGGGCAGCAAGGATATGGCCCGCGCGGACGCACTGAAGGCCGAAGTGACTGCGCTGAAGGATACGATTGCCAGTGCGGAAGCGGCGCAGCAGACGGCGCAGAAGGACCTCGACGATCTTCTCGCCATCACGCCCAACATGCCGCTCGCTTCCGTGCCGGTGGGCAAGGATGAGGCGGACAATGTCGAACTGAAGCGGTGGGGCACGCCGCCCAAGTTCGATTTTGCGCCGAAGCAGCATTTCGAACTCGGCGAAGCGCTCGGCATGATGGATTTCGACGCGGCGGCGAAAATGTCCGGCGCGCGGTTCGTGGTGCTGAAGGGCCGGCTGGCGCAGCTTGAGCGGGCGCTCGGCCAGTTCATGCTCAACCTGCACACCGGCGAGCATGGCTATACCGAAGTCAACGCGCCGCTGCTGGTCAAGGACGACGCGCTTTACGGAACGGCGCAACTGCCGAAGTTCCGCGAGGATCTGTTCGGCGTGCAGCACGGGTTTTCGCTGATCCCGACCTCCGAAGTCACCATGACCAACCTCGTGCGCGAGAGCATCGTCGATGAGGCCGAGCTGCCGTATCGCTTCACCGGGCTGACGCCGTGCTTCCGCTCGGAAGCGGGCAGCGCCGGGCGCGACACGCGCGGCATGCTGCGCCAGCACCAGTTCATGAAGGTCGAGATGGTGTCGATCACCACGCCCGAGCAATCGGGTGACGAGCACGCGCGGATGACCCGCTGCGCCGAAAAGGTGCTCGAACGGCTCGGCATTGCCTATCGCACCATCGTCCTGTGCACCGGCGACATGGGCTTTGCCAGCCAGCGCACGCATGACATCGAGGCCTGGCTGCCGGGGCAGGGGACGTATCGCGAGATTTCGTCCTGCTCGGTGTGCGGCGATTTCCAGGCCCGGCGGATGCAGGCGCGCTGCAAGGCGAAGGACGGCAAGGGCACGCGCTTTGTCCATACGCTCAACGGATCGGGCATCGCGGTCGGCCGCGCGCTGATCGCGGTGATGGAGAATTACCAGAACGCCGACGGCTCGATCACCGTGCCGGAGGTACTGCGGCCCTATATGGGCGGGCTTGAACGGATCACACGATAGGCGGGCGGAATGCGCATCCTGATCACCAACGACGACGGCATCCACGCCGAGGGGCTGGACAGTCTGGAGCGGATCGCCCGCGCGCTCAGCGATGACGTGTGGGTGGTGGCGCCCGAGACGGACCAGAGCGGGGTCGCCCATTCGCTCTCGCTCAACGATCCGCTGCGCCTGCGCAAGGTGTCGGACAGGCGCTATGCGGTCAAAGGCACGCCGACCGATTGCGTGATCATGGCGATCCGCCACATCATGGTCGATTGCCTGCCCGATCTGGTGCTGTCCGGCGTCAACAAGGGCCAGAATGTCGCCGAGGATGTGACCTATTCGGGCACCATCGCGGCTGCCATGGAAGGGACACTGCTGGGCGTGCCGTCGATCGCGGTCAGCCAGGCCTATCCGTTCAACAACCGCGACGGCATCCGCTATGCGGTGGCCGAGCATCATGGCCCGGCGCTGATCCGCAAGGTGCTCGATCTCGGCATTCCCGAAGGCGTGCTGATCAACATCAACTTCCCCTCCGTGCCCGACGAGGCGGTCAAGGGCGTGAAGGTGACGGTGCAGGGCCGGCGCGACACGCAGATCCTCAGGATCGAGCCGCGGTTCGACGGCCGCCATCATCCGTATTTCTGGATTGCCTTCACACCCGCCCGGCAGTCGCCGCCGGAAGGCACCGACCTTGCCGCGATGAATGCGGGGGCGATCTCGATCACGCCGCTGCGGCTCGACCTGACCGACATGCCGACGGTGACGCGGCTGGCTGAGGCGTTCGATCCCTGATGAACCGGCACAGCGCGCGCGAACCGGCGGTTGCCGCTCCCGTGCCGGGGGAGGCTGCGCTGTCGGATATGGCGCTGGCGCAGTTCATCCTCAGCCTCAGGGCGCGCGGGGTGCGCGACAAGGCGCTGCTGATTGCCTTCGAGAAGACCGACCGAACGGTGTTCCTGCCGCGCCTGCTGCCGACGCTGCTGTATGAGCCGCATGCCTTGCCGTTGCCATGCGGCGCGGAGGCGACGGCGCCGCAGGTGATCGGCGAGATTCTCGGCGCGCTTGATCTCAAACCGGGGATGCGGGTGCTGGAGATCGGCACCGGCTCGGGCTATCAGGCTGCGGTTCTGGCGCGGTTCGGCTGCGAGGTGGTGACGCTGGAGCGGTTCGCGACGCTGCATCTGGCGGCCGCCCGTGCGCTGAAGCGGACCGGAATCGTTAACGTCCGGCTGGAGCATGGCGACGGGCTGGCGGGGTTTGCCGATGCCGGGCCGTATGACCGCATTCTGGTCAACGGCGCCGTGCGCGAGGTGCCGGACGCGCTGATCGAACAGCTTGTGCCGGGCGGCACCATCGTCGTGCCGGTGCAGCATGGCCGCGAGCAGCGGCTCTATGCCTTTGACGATACAGGCGATCAGTTCCTGCAACGCGATTTTGGCCGCTCGCGTTTCCAGCTGCTTGTCGGCGGGGTGGCGCAGGCGCTGTAATGAGCCGGGCAAGGGCCCGTTCATGCCTCGTCAACCATGCGGCAATCAGGCAGGCAATAATTGCCGCATTCGGCCGCGTGGTGAATCGGAATTGCCGACCATCAACCGTTTCGTAACCCCAACGTGGTCTTACTGTTTTCGGCAAAAGTCGAAAAGAGTTCGAGTATGCGTGAGCGTGACAGGCAGGCCGGTACGGCACGGATTTTCAAGTTTCTCGGAGCGGCGATGATTGCCGGTCTGTCGGGAGCATGCAGTTCCGATATCCTCCGGTTCAACGATAGTCCCTTCGCCAACCCGTTCTCCGGGCGCGCGGATACGGCGACAACCGGTTCGATCTCGGTGCCCAATCGCCGCGTCAGCGCTTCCTCTCTGGGTATGTCGTCGTCCTCATCGCTGATGCAGCCGATGCCGGGCAACGTCTCCTCGGTCGATACCGCTGCGATGACGCAGGTCGCCGCAGCCGGCAACCAGCCGGTGCTCGGCTCGGTCGCGGGGTGGAGCGCGACAGGCGGCACGCCGGTGACGCTCGGGGCCGGCGATACGATCGAAAAGCTTTCGGGCCGCTACGGCGTGCCGGTTCAGGCCCTGCGTTCGGTCAACGGCCTTTCGGGCAAGAGCCAACCGTCTCCGGGCCAGCAGTTCATCATTCCGGCCTATAATCCCGGCGTCAAAGGCGAGGCCGCAAAGGCCCAGCCGGTTCCGGTCGCCAAGGCACAGCCCGCGCCGGTCGTGCCGCAGGCCGCGCCGCGCGCGCCGACGCCGGCTCCGGTCGCCGCCCAGACCAAGCCGCGCTACGAATCCCTGACCCGCACTGCCGCGACACAGGCCCAGCCGCCTGAAAAGCCGCGCGCACCGCGCTACGAATCGCTGACCTCCGCCACGCCGAAGACAGCGGCTGCGCCCGCCAAGGTGGCGACCCAGCCGATGCCGCCGATGCCGCCTAAAAAGGCGGAGCCGGTCAAGGCCCCCGCCAAACAGGCCGCCCAGCCGCAAAGCGTGGCTGAAGCGCCCAAGAAGGTCGCCAAGGTCGAGGAGGCCAGGCCTGTCGCCAAGGCTGCGCCGAAGAGCGAGCCGAAGGCCGAGCCGGACACCACGGCCTCGATCGGTGATTCGCAGGAATTCCGCTGGCCGGCGCGCGGCCGCGTGATCGCCGGCTATGGGTCGCGCGGGCCGGGCGGGACCAATGAAGGCATCAACATCGCCGTGCCGGAAGGCACGCCGGTCAAGGCCGCTGAAAGCGGTACGGTCGCCTATGTCGGCGAGGAAATCAAAGGCTATGGCAAGATGGTGCTGATCCGCCATCCCAACGGCTACGTGTCGGCCTATGCCCACAACAGCGATTTTGCCGTCAAGCGCGGCGATGCGGTCAAGCGCGGTCAGGTGATCGCCAAATCCGGCCAGACCGGCAATGTCGTCTCGCCGCAGCTGCACTTTGAATTGCGGAAGGGATCACAGCCGGTCGATCCGTCGAAGTTTCTCGAAGGACAGTGAGACAGTCTTTTTGAGTATTGTCCCGGTCACCGCGAGACCCGGCCGGGACGAAAGTTGGCGGCGGCGGAGCGATCCGCCGCCGCCCGCTTTTCTAACGAGGCGAGGCGCTTGCCGTATCCGACAATCTCGTCTATACGGCGCGCTTCATCCCTTGCATTTGTCCTGTCCTGCGC
>CALCZO010000045.1 GCA_937903315.1 uncultured Alphaproteobacteria bacterium | reverse complement strand
GGTTGTAGGTATGCGGCAGGTGATCGACGCCGCTCAGCATGTTGCCGAACTGCTTACGGTTGGCGACCATGCCGCCGACAGAAATGCCGCCGAAGCCGACGCCATGATACCCGCGCTCGCGGCCGATGAAGCGGGTTTTCGATCCCTGCCCGCGCGCCTTCCAGTACGCCAGCGCCATTTTCAGCGCGGTATCGACCGCCTCGGACCCTGAATTGGCAAAGAACACATGATCGAGATCGCCCGGTGCGAGCGCCGCGATCCGGGTCGCCAGCTGGAACGCCGCCGGATGCGAGAACTGGAAGCTCGGCGCGAAATCAAGCACGCCGGCCTGCGCCTGAATGGCGGCGACGATCCGGTCATGGTTGTGGCCGGCATTGCAGCACCACAGCCCTGCCGCCGCGTCCATCACCTGATGGCCCTCGGGCGTGTAATAATACAGCCCCTTGGCGCGGGCGATCATCCGCGGTCGCTGCTTGAACGCCCGGTTGGCGGTAAACGGCATCCAGAACGCGGAAAGATCGTTCGGGGTGGCGGTGTTCAGCGGGCGGGCAGCGTCGGCCATGCGGCGTCTCCTTGCGGTCTGTCGTTTGCGCGCGATGCTATCAGCCTATCCGGGGCCGTCAAATCGCGCACGGTTATCGGTGCCATCACGCACGATGATCGGTCCGATCAGCCCTTGATGTCGTAACCGGCGCGGGTGATCGCTTCCGCCACCACATCGCGCGAGGGCGCGCCCGCCACCACCACCTTGCCGTCGCCAAGGTCAATCGAGACGCGGGCACCGGGCGCCGCCTTCTCAACCGCGCGGGTCACTGCGTCGGCACAGCCCGAACAGGCCATGCCGCCGACCAACAGTTCAATCTCGCTCATGTGCAACTCCTGATGTTACTGGTTCCCATCATGCCGGCGGTGCGCGTTTCGGTCCACTCGTCGGCGAGCATGTCGGCATCCTCGACAACCGCCTCGCCCTCGATCTCGAACAGGAAATCGGGCCGCGCAAGCCCCGTGACCTCAAGATAGGTCGACGCCGGGCAATGGCCCATCAGCCGCTGGTCGCGCACCTTGCGATAGAGGTTGACCGAACCGGGCACGGTGACGAACACCGTGATCTTGATCAGATCGGTCAGGCCCATGCCAGCCTCTTCGAGCACGGCAACGAGGTTGTCCCAGGCCGCGTTCATCTGCCCTTCGAGATCGGGCAGGATGGTGCCATCCTCGAGCACGCCCACCTGCCCGGAGATGACAAGCCGGCGTGCGCGCGCCGAATGGACCACGCCATGGCTGAACTTGGAACTCGGACGGGCGGTGTGGCGGGGATTGAAAAAGCGGGGCAACCGGAATTCTCCTTCTGGTTGCAACCATCGTTTATAAAATCTTAAGGTTGCAGAGCTGATTCTTGCCGACGTAAGGCCTTTGGCAAGATTCGCACAAGTCACAGGGCGAATCCACCGCCATGACGGAGGGCGCGGACGTGACCGGCAACAGACTGGCAACCAAGCTGATGATTGCTGCCCTCGTCGTCGTGCCGGTCAGCGGCGCCACGGTCTTCATCGCCGTGTTCGCGCGCGATACGGCCGAGGTCGCCTCGGCGCTGGCGGCGGGCGCCGGGGCGCTGTTTCTGGCCAGCTTCTTCCAGATCGGCCTGTTTTTCCGCGATGTGCGGGCGATTGCCGCGCGCGAGGCGGAAAGCCGCGGCCATGCCCTGACGCTGGCACGCTGCCTGAAAGACATCAGCCGGCGCATCGCGGCGCTTGAGACCGCGCAGGTGCAGCCAACCCCGACCGAGACATTGCCCGCGCTGCCGGCGGCCGGACGGCGGCATTCCGAACAGGCTGTCGCGCACGCCCTTGCCGAATGCGGCCCCGCCCCGTCGCCGGTGGTTCCGGTCGCGCCATCGGAACGGCGCTTCGTGACCCTGCCCCAGCGGCGGCTGGCCGGAATCGAGTTGCTGATGGTCGCCGCCGGAGAGGCGGCGGATGATTTTGCACGCGGCTTCGGCGTTCTCGCAGCCGACAGCGGCCTCTGTGAGGTCATCGAGACCGCCGCGTTGATGGTCGAGACCGGCACGCGCCCGGCCAGTGCCCTCATTCTGGTTGCCGCCCCGGCCAATCTGACCCGGTTGCCGGCAGCGATGAACCGTCTTGCCGAACTCGCCGAGGGTTCGGAGTTGTTCCGCATGCGGTTCCGTCTCGGCATCAGCCATGACAGCGTGCGATCGGGCGGGATGGCGCAGGCTGCCGTTCTGGCCCGGCTGGCCCGGGCCGGCATCAGCTACATGCTGACAGACGCGCACCGGGATGGACTGGATGCGGAGGCCTTGCGGGCCTGCAACATCACGCATCTGCGCATCGACGCGCCCGCACTGCTGGCCGGTGGAGACGCGGTGGACCGCTTCCGGCAGCGCTGCGGCGAGGCCGGCCTGACCATCGTCGCCGACGGCGTGGACGATCCGCGCATGATCGCCGAACTCATCGAACTCGGCATTCCGCTGGCCGGCGGCGCGGCATTCACCCGCGATGGAAAATCAAAAGCCAGCATCGTCGCCATGCCGCACAGGCCGGACGACTCCATGGCCGAGCCGCCCGAACTGGTCGTGCATGCGCACGACAGCGTCCGCTACCGCGCGGCCGGCTGAAGCCGAAACCATCTCGACTTTTCCGTGCAAACGCGGCATGCCCGGCACCTACACAGGATGGCCGCCATGTCCGATGCTACTGTTCCGCTGATCGACCGGTTCTCGTCGCTCACCGCCCGCTACGATGCGCTGATCTGCGATGTCTGGGGCGTGCTGCACAACGGCGTACGGGTCTCTCCCGATGCCGAAGCGGCGCTCGCCGGGGCCCGGCAGGCCGGGCTTGCGGTCGTGATGCTGACCAACGCACCGCGGATGCCCGAGGATGTCGCAGGGTTCATCCGCCATCTCGGCGGCACAGGGCCGGTGTGGGACGCGATCGTCTCATCGGGCGGCGTCACCCGCCGGCTGCTGGCCGGAAAGGGCGATCTGCCGTTCTTCCACATGGGACCGCAGCGTGACACCAGCCTGTACAGCGGGCTCGCCGCCCGCCCGGTGGCGCTGGAACAGGCGCAGTATGTCCTGTGCACCGGTCTGTTCGATGATGAAACGGAGACGGCGGAGGATTACCGCCCCTCGCTCGATCTGATGGCCGCGCGCGGGATGGAACTGATCTGCGCCAATCCCGATATCGTGGTCGAGCGCGGTCACCGGCTCATCCCCTGCGCCGGGGCGATCGCCGATCTCTACGAGAAAATGGGCGGGCCGGTGACGTGGATCGGCAAGCCCCATCCGCTGGTCTATGATGCGGCACGCGCCGCCATCGAGACAACGCTCGGACGCAGTGTCGACAAGACCCGTATCCTGGGAATCGGCGATGCACTGCGCACCGATGTGGCGGGTGCGGCGACCTACGGTATCGACAGCCTGTTCGTGCTTGACGGCATCCATTCGGCGGAACTGGGCGCAATGGGGCGCGATTTCTCGCCGGCTTCGGTCGCGGCATTTCTCGCGCCCTCGACGTTCAGGCCCACCTATGCGACCGAGGTGCTGAAGAGCTGAGGCGGCGGCTCAGGCCGCCTTGGGCTTGCAGGCCGCCTCGATCTTGGCGCGCAGCGTCAGGGCATTGAACGGCTTGACGATGAAGTTGCTGACGCCGGCCTTGTGCGCGGCGACGACATTGTCGGTCTTGGACTCCGCCGTCACCATGATGAACGGGATATCGGACAGGCTGGCGTCAGCCCGCATCTGCCTGAGCAGGTCGTAGCCCGACATCGGCTCCATGTTCCAGTCGGAGATGACGAGGTCGTAGGTCTTCGACTTCATGCAGGCAAGCGCGCTCTCGCCATCGCTGGCGGCATCGACATCATGCACGCCGAGCTGTCCAAGCAGATTGCGCAGGATGCGCACCATCGTCTGGTAATCATCGACGACGAGCACGGACATGGACGGATTCAAAGCCATCGTTGTTCAGCCTTCTCCCGGATAACGTCCCCGAAGGATCGTCGATGCCCCCAACTCATCACGCTAGTCGACGCGCCTTACAAAACGCTTAAGTCGAAAACGAGGGTTGCAAGTGTCGCGCGATTGGCCGAAAGACGACAGCCTCAGCCCCTGCGGTGAAGTTCACAGACCCCGATGCCTGCCGGTTTCTCCCGCCTCTCCCATCCTGATCGCCTGCCCGAGGCGCTCGCCCGCCCGGTGATCGCCATCGGCAATTTCGACGGCGTGCATCGCGGCCATCGCGCCCTGATGGGCCAGGCGATCGAACGCGGCCGGGCGCTCGGACGGCCGGCAATCGTGCTGACCTTCGATCCGCATCCGCGCGCCTTCTTCCAGCCGCATCTGCCGCAGTTCCGGCTGACACCGCCCGATGTGCAGGCCGATCTCGTCGCCGCGACGGGCATGGACGGGCTGGTCACGCTCGCCTTCGATGCCGCGCTGGCCGGGCAGAGCGCCGAGGCCTTCATATCCGAATTGCTGATCGGCCGGTTCGCGCTTTCGGGCGTCGTTGTCGGCGCCGATTTCCATTTCGGCAAGGGCCGCGCCGGCACACCGGCGATGCTGCGCAAGGCGGGGGTGGACTCCGGCTTTGCGGTCGATCTCGTCGACCCGGTGCTGGCGGGCGAGGCCCCGGTCTCCTCGACGCGCATCCGCGCCGCGCTCGAAGCCGGTGATTGCGCCAAAGCCAACGGCCTGCTCGGCTATGAATGGTTCGTGCGCGCGCCGGTGGTGCATGGCGAAAAGCGCGGCCGCGACCTTGGCTATCCCACCGCCAACATGGCGCTGGAGCCGGGCAACCGCCTGCGCCATGGCGTCTATGCCGTCCGGGCGCGGATCGACGGGGTGACCCATGCCGCGATTGCCAGTTTCGGCCGGCGGCCGATGTTCGACAACGGCCCGCCGCTGCTCGAAACGCATGTGTTCGATTTTTCGGGCGACCTTTATGGCAGGACCATCGACATCGCCTTTGTCCGCCACCTGCGCGACGAGGCGGTGTTTGCCGGTCTTGAGGCGCTGATCGCCCAGATGGACGCCGACAGCGCGGCCGCGCGGGTCATCCTGGCGGAAAAATCCCCTTTCGCCGCGCTATGAAAACCGGCGCCGGCTTGCTATGAGCCAGCCATGGTTTTTGTAACGCGCATAGGGCGAATTATCCGCCCGGCCTGCCGCTGAGCGTTTCCGCTCTCCGGAGGGGCCGGGTTTGCCGCCATTGACGCCCCGCGCTGGCCTGCTGTGCGCCGCGCCGTTCCCGCTTCCTTGATCCGAGACTGTCCGATGACCGAGACGAGCACCGATTACAGCAAGACGCTGTTCCTGCCCGAGACCGCCTTTCCGATGCGCGCGGGCCTGCCGCAGATGGAGCCGGCGATCCTCGCGCGCTGGTATGAGACGAACCTCTATGCCCGCCTGCGCGAGGCGGCCCGGGGCCGGGCGAAATTCGTGCTGCATGATGGCCCACCTTACGCCAACGGCAACATCCACATCGGCCATGCGCTCAACAAGATCCTGAAGGACATGGTCACCCGCTCGCAGCAGATGGCCGGCTACGATTCCAACTACGTGCCGGGCTGGGACTGCCACGGCCTGCCGATCGAATGGAAGATCGAGGAGGAGTACCGCGCCAAGGGGCGGGAAAAGCCCGATTTTTCCGACGGCACCGCGATCAACAGCTTCCGCAAGGAATGCCGCAGCTTTGCCGAGCACTGGGTCAACGTCCAGCGCGAGGAATTCAAGCGGCTCGGGGTGATCGGCGACTGGTCGAACCCGTATCTCACCATGACCTATCCGGCCGAAGCGCAGATCGCCCGCGAGATCATGACCTTCGCCGAAAACGGCCTGCTCTATCGCGGCTCCAAGCCGGTGATGTGGTCGGTGGTGGAAAAGACCGCGCTGGCCGAGGCGGAGGTCGAATATCACGACCATACCAGCGACTGGGTCTATGTGGCGTTTCCGGTCGCGCCCGCGTCATGGCCGGGCCTGTCCCGGCCATCCACGACTGGACAGAAAGACGTGGATGACCGGCACAAGGCCGGTCATGACGCCGTTTCCATCGTCATCTGGACCACCACGCCGTGGACGCTGCCGGGCAACCGCGCGATCTCGTATTCGCACAAGATCGCCTATGGCCTGTATGAGGTGACGGCCAACGAACGCGACTATGGCCCGCAGGTCGGCGCGCGCTACATCATCGCCAAGGCGCTGGCCGGGCAGATGGCGAAGGATGCAAAGATCACGCTGGAGCTTCGCGGAGACGTGCCGGCGGATGTGCTCGGCGCTGTCACTTGCACTCACCCGCTGGCCGAATTCGACTCCTATTATGCCTTCCCCGTGCCGCTGCTCGATGGCGACCATGTCACCGATGATGCGGGCACCGGCTTTGTCCATACCGCGCCGGGCCACGGGCGCGAGGACTTCGACATCTGGATGGCCTCGGGCAAGATGCTGAGCGAACGCGGCATCGACAGCGCGATCCCCTACACGGTCGACGAGGACGGCGCCTATACCAGGGACGCGCCGGGGTTTGGCGGCCATCATGTCATCACCGACAAGGGCGAGAAGGGCACCGCCAACGAAGCGGTGATCAAGGCGCTGATCGGGACCGGCACGCTGGTCGCGCGCGGGCGGCTGAAGCACCAGTATCCGCATTCCTGGCGGTCGAAGAAGCCCGTCATCTTCCGCAACA
>CALCZO010000044.1 GCA_937903315.1 uncultured Alphaproteobacteria bacterium | reverse complement strand
CGGAAAGGCTTCCCTCGAACGGTCCTGCCAACGCGGCATGAGCGTGTGTACTCCTTGGTTTTTTTTCTTCTATTTCAACTCTGACTCTCGTTATGTGTTGCCTCGCGCCGGAAACGCAAGCCGGTATTCGCACGCAGACCACCGACGACAGGCCCCCGCGCATGACATCCCGGTCCCCGACCATCCTTGCCTGCACCTGCCAGGACACCGTGGCGATTGACGGCAAGGCCCTTGCCGCCGGTTGTTCGGGGGCGCGGGTCGAACGTTTCGGGTCGGTTCCTGACGAGACGGGGCGTCTGATTTCGATCGCGCGCGACAGCGCCGATCTGGTCATCGCCTGTTCGTGCCGCCGCGGTGAGGTGCTCGAAGCGCTCGAAGAGGCCGGCATCGACACCCCGGTTGCCTTTGCCGACATCCGCGAACCGGCAGGGTGGAGCAGCGAGGGCAAGCGGGCGACACCGAAGATGGCGGCGCTGATCGCCCTTGCCAGCCTGCCGCCGGCAGAAACGCCGATGGTGACGCTGGACAGCGACGGTGTGGCGCTGATCTACGGCCGCGATGAGACCGCCCTGACCGTGGCCCGCCGGCTGGCCGATGACCTCGACATCACCGTGCTGTTGAGCCGGCCCGGCACCATCCTGCCGCCGCGCCAGGCCGAATACCCGATTTTTTCCGGAACAATCGCCACGGCGCGCGGCCACCTTGGCGCGTTCGAACTGACCGTCGATGGATTTGCGGCGCAGAAGGCGGCCGCGCGCGGTCCGCTCGCCTTCGGCCCGGCTCGCAATGGCGCGCGGTCGTCCTGCGACATTCTGATCGACGTGTCGGGTGGCGCGGCGCTGGTTCCGGCGCATGACCTGCGCCCCGGCTATCTCCGGGCCGATCCGGCCAGCCCCGCTTCAATCGAGGCGCTGATTGCCGAAGCACGCGATCTGGCCGGCACCTTCGACAAGCCGCGCTATGTGACGCTCAAGCCGGAGCTGTGCGCCCATTCGCGCTCGTCGATTGTCGGGTGCACCCGCTGCATCGAGGTCTGCCCGACCGGTGCGATCAGCCCGGCGGGCGATTCGGTCGCGGTCGATCATGCCATCTGCGCCGGCTGCGGCGGCTGCGGTGCGGTCTGCCCGACCGGAGCGGCGAGCTATGCCGTTCCCGCGCCGGACGCCGGACTTAGCCGGCTCCGCAGCATGCTGACAGCCTTTCACGCCGCCGGCGGCAAGGCCCCTGCCCTGCTGGTGCATGACGGCGAGCATGGTGCCGACCTGATCCACGCTTTGGCCCATGCCGGCGATGGCCTGCCGGCGCGTGTCATTCCCGTTCCGGTCAACGAGATCACGCAACTCGGCCTCGAATGGTTTGCCGGCGCGTTTGCCTATGGCGCGGCGGCCGTCCGTGTTCTGACGCGCACGCGCCCGCGCCATGACATATCGGCTCTGGACAAGACCCTAGCGCTCGCCGGCGCCATCCTGTCGGGCCTCGGCTTTGCCGAGGGGGCGGTCGGGCGGATTGACGCCGACGATCCCGACGCCTTGGCGGCGGCGCTCGGAGCCATGCCCGCCGGCCCGGCCGTGGCCGATCGGGCAAGCTTCCTGCCGGTCGGCGGCAAGCGGCCCCTGCTGCGCCTCGCCTTGAGCGAACTCCACGTGCGCGCGCCCCGCCAGACGCAGACGATTGCTCTGCCGGCCGGCGCGCCGATGGGTCGCGTCGTGCATGATGCGGCAGGCTGCACGCTCTGCCTTGCCTGCGTGTCCGCCTGCCCGGCCGAGGCGCTGCGCGCCAATCCGGACCGGCCTGAACTGAGTTTCATCGAGGATCGCTGCGTCCAATGCGGCCTGTGCGCCCGAACCTGTCCGGAAAAGGTCATCACGATCGAACCGAGACTGGATTTTGCCGCCATCGCCGGGCCCGCCGTGATCCTGAAGCAGGAAGATCCGCACGCCTGCGAGCGGTGCGGCAAGGCCTTCGGCACCAAGGCGACGATTGCCCGCATCCGGGCCAAGCTGGCGGACAAGCACTGGATGTTCACCGGCGCCAATGCCGACCGTGCCGCGCTGATCGGCCTGTGCGACGACTGCCGCGTGATCGCGGCGACTGAACGGGCGATTGATCCCTATGCCGGGACGCCGCGGCCAAAACCGCGTACGGCAGAGGACTATCTCAGGGACCGCGAAGGACGCGACCGCAACGGCGACGAAACCTGAAGCACGGGCAACGGACGGGCGCTTGGGCTAGAACCGCGTTGTCAGCGCCGTCAGCCATTCGGGCGACAGGTCGACCAGAATAGCTTCAAGCCGCTTGTCGAGTCCGGTCAGGATCATCATGCCGACGCCGGCCAGCAGGCCGCCCAGCGCCATCTTGAGGCCGGATCCGGCCCCCATGAGTCGCCCGCGCCAGCGCATCATCGCCTCGCGTGACAGCAGCCCGAGGATCACCAGCGGCACGCCGGCGCCAAGGCCGAAGGCCAGCATTGTCACCGCCACCTGCGGCAGGTCCTGCCCGCGCGCGGCGAGCACCGAGGCAGCGCCCAACGTCGGGCCGACGCATGGTGACCATACCGCGCCGAGCAGCAGTCCGACGCCGAACTGGCCGGACAGCCCGTCGCCGCCGCCACCGCCGAACCGTGTCTCCGCCCAGTTGCCCAACGGGCCTGCGGCTGCGGCCAGCCGGACCTGCAGCACCGGCACCATCAGCACGACACCGATCACGATCAGCAGCACCGCCGCAACGATCCGGAAGAAATCGCCATCGAGCCCGATCGAAAAGCCGATCGTGGCAACGAACAGGCCGATTGCGACGAACGACATCGACAGACCGGCGGCAAGCGCCAGCGGTCCCAGCCGGTGCTGCGCCGCCGCCGTGCCGAGCACGATCGGCAACAGCGGCAGGACGCACGGCGACAGGATCGACAGGATGCCGGCGACAAACGCCAGACCGAGAGTACCGAACGCCATGATGGACCGTTATCCGTTCAGCGCCGGGCCGCGCGTATCCGGGTCACAGCACGCCTTCGACCAGCATGCGGATCGTGTTGCCGTCGGTATCACCGACCGAGCGATCGACTTCCTTGCCACCC
The DNA here is from genome assembly GCA_937903315.1 of uncultured Alphaproteobacteria bacterium. Classification (GTDB taxonomy): domain Bacteria; phylum Pseudomonadota; class Alphaproteobacteria; order Rhizobiales; family Beijerinckiaceae; genus JAIUNP01. The sequence goes on along the minus strand of CALCZO010000044.1, from coordinate 9,642 downwards.
TTGAACACGATCAGCGTGCTCTGCTGACGGGCATTGAGCTGGCGCAGCGCATCCTTCTGGCTGTCGAAATCAAGCTTGAACACAATCAGGTCCTTGAATTTGGGATCAGCCGAGAGCTTGTTGATATGCGGCTCCTGCTGCTTGCAGGTGGGGCACCACGGCGCATGGACTTCGACGAGCACCGGCTTGCCGGCCTTCATCGCCGCATCGAACGCAGCGGCGCTGAACGCCTGCTTGTCGGCGGCGAAAGCGGGCGTGATTGCAAGGCAGGTGGCGGCGAGAAACAGGGTACGGCGGTTGAGCATGACGCAGAATCTCCATCACATCGAAAGATAGAAAAAACGGAATATCAGGCTTTCTGCAATTGTCGTCTCACGATTTCGATACAGTCAGGTCAATCTTTTTCCCGATCACCGCAGCATCGCCTGCGCCTCGGCGAGAAAGTCGGCCAGGGCCTCGCGGTCCTCGGCACGGATCACGCGTTGTTCGGGCATCTTGCTGCCGGGCGTATAGGCCGCAGGGCCAAGTTCGAACAGCTTTCCCAGCGTCTCGCGGGTCCAGACGATATCGAGCGTCCTGAGCTCGGGTGAGTAGTCATAACCGGCCAGACTGGCGATGCGGCGGCCGAACAGGCCATGCAGGCTCGGCCTGGCGCGGTTGCCATCGGCCGGCGTGAGGGTGTGGCAGGCGGAGCAGGCCCGGAACACCACGGCCCCCGGATGATCCTTCAGCCGCGCCGGCACGTCGCTGCCCTCACCCCCGGTGAGCGGCTGGACGGGCTCGCCCGTCGCGACTGACCAACGCCGCACCAGCCGGTCCGCACCGCCGGTCAGAACCTCGCGGCCGTCCGGTGAAAAGGCGAGCGACCAGAGCGGAAACGCCGGCCCGTCCATGCGGCGCTCCAGCCTGCGCCCGGCCCGATCGATCAGCGCCAGTGCGCCGCGGAAACCGGCCGCCGCCAGAAGTGCGCCATCGCGCGAGGCTGCGAGCGCGACAATGGGCGCTTCCGACACGCTGATGCTCGCATGGACACCGCGTGCGACATCGGCAAACCGCACGCTGCCGTCCGCCATCGCCAGCACGATTTCATCATCTCTGGTCACCAGCAGGCCGCTCGCCGGCACCCCGAGCGCCCATTGGCGGAGCAAGGCACCTGAGGCTGAAAACAGCCGCAACTGTCCATCATAGGCAGCGGTGACAACCTGCCCGCTGGCGAGAAAGGCCGCACCGTTCACATTCGCGCGATGATCGGCGAGGACCAGCGCCGTACCGCTTTCGAGGGACCACAGACGCGCCGTCCCGTCCCATGATGCCGAGACCAGCCGTGTGCCATCGCCAGATGCCGCAAGCGACACGACCGGCGCCGAATGACCCGAAAGCACCCGTCCCGGCTGCGTCCCGGTCCTGTCCCAGAGGGCAATGCGCCCGTCCTCGCCTGCTGTGGCGAAGCGGCCGGCCGCCAGCATCACCACCGTGTTGACGGCGCCCTGATGGAAGCGCAGCACGCGGCGCGCCTGACCCTGCGCCAGCGACCACACGATGACGGTCGAATCGAAGCTGGCGGTCACTGCGTCACGGCCATCATCGCTCAGTGCGATCGCCCGTACCGGCCCGCCATGGCCGCGCAGATCGAGCGCGCTGGCCCTGGACCAGGCGACAGCAAGACACAGGGCAAGCCCCAGCATGGCCGCGCGGACACGCGCGTTACATCCGGTCATTTCGCCTCATCCGCTCGACACAACAGCGACGAGCGAGCATAACCGTGCCGTACGCCGTAGCAACCTGTCCGTGAGGCCGCCCCTCGTGATCACCCCCGATCAGACCCTCGATCTCGCCGGGCTGAAATGCCCGCTGCCGGCGCTCAAGACCGCAAAGGCGCTGAAAGGTCTGCCGCCGGGCACGCATCTGCGCGTGATCTCGACCGATCCGCTCTCGGTGATCGATATCCCGAACCTGCTCAACAGCACCGGCGATACCCTGCTGGCGCAGGTGACGGAGGACGCGCGCATCGTGTTCGACATCCGCAAGGCGGGCGGCGCAGGCTGAGGGCTAGGACACGCTCGCGGCGCGATGGCCGGCGAGCAGGCTGAAGCCCGCCAGCACCAGGAGAACCGGTATCACCGCAAACGCCGCCGCCAGTCCGGCACTGTCGGCAATCGCCCCCAGCACCAGCGGCGCGAACAGGATGGCACTGCCCGAAGCGAGCGAGGCCCGCGCTGCCGCCGCGTCCGCTGCATCGGGCGCGGCCTGCATCGCCAGCGTGATCCCGACCGGATAGAGATTGGCGATGCCCATCCCGGCCAGGAACAGCCCGGCGCCACTGATCAGCACACGTTCGGTCAAGACCAGCAGCAGCACCCCGGCCATGGCGAGCGCCAGCGTCGGCAGGGCAAGCCGCCGCGCCGGATGATGGCGCATGATCAAGGTGCCGACGATGCGCCCGGCGACCATGCCGAGCGGAAAAATCATGCTGGCCCACAACGCCAGATCGCGCGGCAGGGCAGCGACGGTCTCAAGAAACGAGGCACCCCAGACCATCAGCCCGAACTCGGCCGAAATGCCGAGCGTCAGCATCGTCCAGTACCACCAGTAGGCCGCCGTCAGCCGCCCCGCAGCGGGTCCCTTGACCGGCGGCCGGGCAACGCCGAAATCGAGCCGGCGGATCGACAGCCAGTACAGGCCGTAGGCGGCAACCGGCAGTGCAAAACTCCAGCGCCAGCCGATCGCGGCCTCGCTCATGCTGACGATGCCGGGCACCACCAGCACGCCGAGATAGGCGATGGTGTTGGCTTCGGCGATGGCCAGTCCAAGGCGCGGCCCGTGCCGCTCGGACATCACCGCCGGCACGACGCAGATCGACAGCGCAACCGTGGCCCCGAACAGCACCGAAGCCGCAAGGCTGACCGGAAGGATGCGGGCTTGCGTCATCATCACCTGAGCGACCGCCATCAGCACCAGCGTCAGCGCAATCGAGTGGCCTCGCCCGAGCGCCGCAACCAGCCGTTGCCCGCCAAGCCCGATCGCCATCGTCCCCACCGCCAGCGCCACTGTGTGGTACGACCCTTGCGTGAAAGTGAGCCCCAGTTCAGCCCGAAGAAACGGCATCAGCGGACCGATGATCCCGTAGCCGGAGGTCAGCAGCGCGAGCAGCACATAGACGGCCAGCGTCTGGGGATCACGGACGAATCCATGCGCAACCGGGGACGAATCAGGGCGAATCTGTGTCACGGCAGGCGCGTATCATGAATTCGCCGGCGCTCAACGACAAAGGCCCGATCCGGCCTGCGCGCGGGCCTGCAGCAGCTCCGCCGCCACCAGCGCCGCGATCACCGCCGGGTGCTTGTCGTCCGCCGCGCGCCCGCCGATCGGACAGACCAGCCGCCCGAGTGCCGGCTCGCCGATGCCGGCCTGCTGCATCTGGCTGAGAAACCGGGCCCGCTTGGTCGCGCTGCCGATCAGCCCGACATAGGCAAACCGCGAATCAGGCAGTGCACGGCTGACCAATGCCAGATCGAGCGGATGGCTGTGGGTGAACACCGCCAGCATCGTGCCCGGCGCGGCCTCTTCAAGCGTCGCGACCGGATCGGCAGCCACCACCCGCACCCCCGCAGGCACATGGTCGGGGAAGGCGTCGGCGCGCGGATCGACCCATGTCACCGCGAACGGCAGTGGCGCCAGCGCCATCACCAGCGCCCGGCCGACATGGCCAGCCCCGCACAGCATCACCGGCGTCCGCCGCACGCCGAACGTCTCGACAATCCCGCCGTCCGCCGATGCCGACCCGGCCGGCCGGCGGATCAACCGGCCTGCCGCATCCGGCTGTCCCATTGTGGTCACGAGATCGCCACCCGCCGCCGCCAGAGGGCCGATCCAGTCGAGATCGACCCGGCTGAACACCTCCATCCTGACCTCGACCGTCCCGCCGCAGCATTGCCCGAGCGAAGGTCCGAGCACGTGCCGCACGACGCGCCCGGCAGGTGGTTCGGCGAGCATCGTTCGTACGCCATCAAGCACGAGATATTCAAGCGCCCCGCCGCCGATGGTGCCGCTGAACCGGCCATCCTTGCGCAGGATGAGACTGGCGCCGGCCTCGCGCGGGCTCGATCCCTGATGCGACACGATCCGCACCAGCGCCGCGCGGCCATCATCGCCGATCCAGCGCGCGAGCGTCTCCCACAGCGTCAAGCGCTGGCCCTCAGCGCCGCAATGGCACGCATGATGGCTTCCGGCGTCGCCGGCGCATCGAGCGGCACCGGCCGCCCCGGTGACAGCGACCCGATGGCGTCCGCAATCGCGAAGAATGCCGACAGGGCGAGCATCACCGGCGGCTCGCCGACCGCCTTTGACCGGTAGACGGTATTGACCGGCCTCGCACCCTCATACAGCGCAACGCGGAAATCGGCCGGCACATCGGACGCGACAGGGATCTTGTAGGTGGAGGGCGCATGGGTCCGCAGCCGCCCGGCGGAATCGTACACAAGTTCCTCGGTTGTCAGCCAGCCCATGCCCTGTACGAAACCGCCTTCGATCTGGCCGATATCCAGCGCCGGATTGAGCGAGCGGCCTGCATCATGCAGCACGTCGATCCGTACGATCCGCATTTCACCGGTCAGCGTATCGATGACCGCTTCCGAAACCGCCGCTCCGTGTGCAAAATAGAGGAACGGCTTGCCCTGCGCTCCTGCCCGGTCCCAGTGGATGTCCGGCGTCCGGTAAAACCCGGTCGACGACAGCGAGACGCGTTCCAGCCAGCAGGCCTTGGCGAGTTCGGCGAATGACAGTGACGCGCTGCCATCCCCGACCCGTCCATCATGGAAGCGCACCTGATCGTGCGGCAGGCCGAGCCGTTGCGCGGCCAGTCCCGCCATGCGATCGGCAATGGCGCGCGCCGCATCGAGCGCCGCCATACCGTTGAGATCGGACCCGGCGGAGGCGGCGGTCGGCGCCCCGTTCGGCACCTTGTCGGTCTGCGTCGCGGTGATCGCGATCGCCTCGACCGGCAGGCCGAACACCTCGGCCACCACCTGGCTGACCTTGCGGTTCAGCCCCTGCCCCATCTCGGTGCCCGAATGGTTGAGCACCACCGAACCATCGGAATAGACCGAAACCAGCGCGCCGGCCTGATTGAGGTGCATCAGCGTGAAGGAGATGCCGAACTTGACCGGCGTCAGTGCGATACCGCGCCGCAGGACCGGTTCGGACGCGTTGAACCGGGCGATATCCGCACGCCGGGCGCGATAGTCGCTCGTCTCGGCAAGCCGCTGCAGCATGGCCGGCAGGCTGTCGCAATCCTCGATCCTTTGGCCATAGGGCGTCACATCCCGCCCCGGCCGATAGAGATTGGCCAACCGCACATCGAACGGATCGCGGCCGGTCCGGCGCGCGATATCGTCGATCACCCGCTCGATGCCGAGCATGCCCTGTGGTCCGCCAAACCCCCGGAACGCCGTGTTCGACACCGTGTCGGTCTTCAGCCGCCGCGTCTCGATCAGCGCCTGCGGCAGGTGATAGGCATTGTCGGCATGGAACATCGTCCGGTCGATCACCCCTTGCGACAGATCCGCCGAATGGCCGCAGCGCGCCATGTAGCAGGCATGATGCGCGGTGATCCGACCCTCGCCGTCAAAGGCGGTCTGATAGTCAACGACAAAATCATGCCGCTTGCCGGTGAGCACGAAATCGTCATCCCGGTCGAGCCGGAGCTTGCAGGCCCGTCCGCTCGCCCGCGCACCAAGGGCCGCCAGCGCCGCCCACTGGCTCGCCTGGCTCTCCTTGCCGCCAAAGCCACCGCCCATCCGCCGGCAGATCACCGTCACCGCATGGTGCGGCACGCCGAGCACGCGGGCGACCACATGCTGCACCTCGTTGGGATACTGCGTCGAGGAATGGACGGTCATCGCTCCGCCCTCGCCCGGAATGGCGAGCGCGATCTGCCCCTCGAGGTAGAAATGTTCCTGCCCGCCGATGGTCAGCCGCCCGCGGACCGTCTGCGCCGCATCTTTCAGTACACTGAGCGCATCGCCGCGCACGAAGGCATAGTCGTCAAGCACGCGCCGACCTGCCGCCATTGCCGCATCGACGGAGACGGTTGGTGTCTCGGCAGCCACCGTGATCGCTCCGCGACGCGCCGCGCGCCGGGCCGCGAGGCGCGTTTCGGCCAGAACAGCAAACACGGCCTCGCCATGGAACGCGACATGCCCCTGCGCCAGAACCCGGTCGCCGGGCTGCGAGGGCGAACAATCATTGATACCGGGAATATCGGCAGCCGTCAGCACGCTGTGCACCCCGCTGACATCCAGACAGGGCACAACATCGAGGCCGGTGATCGGTCCGCACGCCGCCGGCGCCAGCCCCAGCGCCATGTGCAACGTGCCGGTCGGCTCGACGAGATCATCGATATAGGGCGCAGCCCCCGTGACATGCAGGACCGCACTGTCATGCGCCAGCGACTGGCCGACGACGGATGGCTTAGCCACGCTCATGACGCCACCGCCACATGATCGAGAAGGCGCGTCCGGCTGCGCGGCACGCCCGCCGCTTCCATCAGGGCCTTGGTCAGCAGGGCACGCGCACTTTCAAGCCGGTAGGCGGCGCTGGCGCGCATGTCGGACAACGGCTGGAAGTCTTCCTCCAGCGCCGCCAGCGCTGAACGATAGCCCGCCTCGTCATCCAGCCGCAGGCCGATCAGCGCCCGCTCGGTCGCGAATGCCCGGCGCGGCGTCGCCGCCATGCCGCCGCAGGCAATCCGTACGTCGCTCAGGACGCCATTGCGGACGGCAAGCCGGAAAGCCCCGAGCACGGTGGAGATGTCCTCATCGAAGCGCTTCGACACCTTGAAGGCGTGGAACGATTGTCCGTCGGCCAGAACCGGAATAGTCAGCATGCGGATTATCTCGCCCGGTCGCCGGTCCTGCCTGCCATAGGCGACAAAGAAATCCTCCAGCGGCAGTTCGCGCGCTCCGTCCCGCGATTGCAGCGTGATCCGGGCATCGAGCGCAATCAGGCACGGGGCGAGGTCACCGATCGGCGAGCCGTTGGCGATGTTGCCGCCCACAGTTCCCGATGCGCGCACCTGCGCCGAGCCGAACCGCCGCATGATCTCGCCAAGGTCCGGCGCCAGCGCAGCCAGAGCCGAAGCCGCATCGGTAAGGCTGACCGCCGCATCGATCTCGATACCCTTTGACGTCTGCCGGATCGCTGCAAGGTCGCGAACCCGGCCAAGCGCAACCAGTTTGGGTTGATCCCGCAACGCCTTGGTCAGCCACAGCCCGACATCCGTGCCGCCGCCGATCAGCGTCGCATCCGGGTGACGGGCATAAAGCGCGAGCAGGCTGGCCAGGGTGCGCGGCGCGGCGAAAAACCGGTCCTGTGTGCCGATGAACACGTCGCTGTCGTCATCGAGCGCAGCAATCTGATCGAGGCGGCTGCGGTCCCGACCGGGATCATCGCGCCTCGGTCCATCGAGCACCTGTTCTGCCGCCGTCATGATCGGGCGGTAACCGGTGCAGCGGCAGAGGTTGCCGGCAAGCTGGTCGGCGATCTGCTGGCGCGGCACGGGCCCTTCGGTCTCCTGCGCCAGGGCATGCAGGCTCATGACGATGCCCGGCGTACAGAAGCCGCACTGCGAGGCATGATGCTCGACCATCGCCCGCTGGATCGGCGCAAGGAACCCGTCCGCCGACAGATCCTCGATGGTGACAACCTCGGCGCCATCGACCAGTCCAACAGGCAGGATGCAGGCATTGACCGGTTCATGCACCACGCGGCCATGCCTGACGCGTGCGAGCACGACCGTGCAGGCGCCGCAATCGCCCTCGTTGCACCCCTCCTTCGTGCCGCATAATCCGCGTTCGAGCCGCAGATGGTCGAGCAGGGTCAGCGTCGGATCGAAATCCGTCAGGCTGATGATCCGGCCCCGGCTCAGATAGCGGACAACAGGACGGTCCATGCGTGATTCCCCTGACACGGGTGGGATCGTTTTCCGAACGCCCGCAGGCGTCAAGCATTACTGTTCCTGCCCGGGCAGCGGGCACCGCGCCTCAATTGGGGCACAACCACGATCGCGACCGCCACAGTTTAACAAATTATGACCATCGCACCCGAAAACTCGCATGGCTCATATGAAGGATCGGCGATTGCAGCGCTGCTGCGGCGCATGAGATTATTGTGCAGCGCAACAGGGGCCACCCCGTTGCAATCATCGAGGAGCTTTCAATGCTGTTGACCAAATTTTTCGCTGCCCTGCGTCGCTGGATGCTGTACCGCGCCACCGTCGCCGAACTGTCTAACCTCAATGACCGCGAACTGGATGATCTCGGCATCGCCCGGGGCGATATCGCAGCCATCGCCCATGACAGCGCCTACGGCCACTGAGCCTTCGCGGAGGTTTGACCCCTCCACCGTTCACCCTGTCGGCCGATCACGCATTTTTGCCATGGCAGAATAAGCACTAAACCTTGTAGTATCGGACAACGACGGTCGTCACTGACCCCAACAGCTTTCCGGTTGTCCCTTGGCAGACGCACAGACAGTTTATGACCTTCTGATCATTGGCGGCGGCGTCAACGGCTGCGGTATCGCACGCGATGCCGCCGGACGCGGCCTGTCGGTCGCGCTTTTCGAGCAGGCCGATCTGGCATCGGGCACGTCGTCGGCCTCGACCAAGCTGATCCATGGCGGCCTGCGCTATCTTGAATACTACGAATTCCGGCTGGTGCGGGAAGCGCTGAAGGAACGCGAGGTGCTGTGGAAGCTCGCACCCCACATCATCTGGCCGCTGCGCTTCGTGCTGCCCTGGCAGCAGGGCCTGCGCCCGGCATGGATGATCCGCCTCGGCCTGTTCCTGTACGACCACATCGGCGGCCGCAAGCTGCTGCGCGGCACCGAGACACTTGATCTGAGGCAGTCGCCGGCCGGCAAACCGCTCAAACCGGGATTTTCCAAGGCGTTCGAATACTCCGATTGCTGGGTCGACGATGCGCGGCTGGTCGTCCTCAACGCTCGCGATGCGGCCGATCGTGGCGCACGAATCGAGACGCGGACGAAAATCGTTGCAGCGACGCGTCACAGTGGTCGATGGCAGGTGACCGCGCGCCGGCAAGACGGATCGGAGTATCACGTCGAGGCTCGCAGTCTGATCAACGCGGCCGGGCCATGGGTGGCCGAAACGCTGCGCTCGATCGGCCCGGTCACGACATCGGCGGGCGTCCGTCTCGTGCAGGGCAGCCACATCGTCGTCCGCAAGCTGTTCGACAACAAGCGCTGTTATATTTTCCAGAACCGCGACAACCGTATCGTCTTCGCCATCCCCTACGAACGGGATTTCACGCTGATCGGCACGACAGACCGTGATTATCGCGACGATCCGGCCAAGGTGACAGCCAGCGGCGACGAGATCGATTACCTCTGCTCGGCGGCCAGCGAGTATTTCGACAAGCCGATCACCCCGTCGGATGTGGTCTGGAGCTATTCGGGCGTACGTCCGCTCTACGATGACGGAGCCAGCGCCGCACAGGAAGCCACCCGCGACTATGTCTTTCATCTGGACGCGGCGGATGGAGCAGCCCCGGTGCTGTCGATCTTCGGCGGCAAGATCACCACCTACCGGCGCCTCGCCGAATCCGCGCTCGACCGGCTTGCGCC
>CALCZO010000043.1 GCA_937903315.1 uncultured Alphaproteobacteria bacterium | reverse complement strand
GTGCCAAGCGTACCGGACCGGCCGCATCGGCTCCGGATTGGCGGAACGGGACGGCCGGATGGAACGGGACTGGAGTGGCCTCCTCATGCCCGTGACATCCGGCCACTTTTTTCCCGGATGACCCAACAAGAAAAAGGCGCCCGGAGGGCGCCTTGGGTCCGTTGTGGTCAGGACAACCGGATCACTTGATCTTGGTTTCCTTGAAATCCACGTGCTTGCGGACAACGGGATCGTACTTCTTCATCGACAGCTTGTCGGTCGCCGTGCGGGCGTTCTTCTTGGTGACGTAGAAGTACCCGGTGTCGGCGGTCGACAGCAGCTTGATCTTGATGGTGGCGGCCTTGGCCATGGTCACATCCTCCGGCCAGACGGCCCGTGGGTCAAAAGATTCGTGCCGCAAACTTTCGCAAGCAGCCTTGCGGGCGCTTATGCCGAGCGATGGCGGGAAAGTCAAGGCGGGAGGTCCGGCGTTACGGCGCGCGCGCGATCCTGTGCGCCACCATCGCCGCATAGGCGGTGAGCAGGCCAGCAAGGACGACCGGCAGGCCGGCATGGCCCATCAGGTCCATCCCCGCGCCGACCAGCGGCGGACCGAGGATCATGCCGGTGGAATAGAGCATCACGAACACCGCATTGGCGACCGCGACATCAGCACCCGAAAAGCGGCTGCCGAGATGGGCGAGGCCGACGGTATAGATCGCCCCTGTCACGCCGCCCCAGACAAACAGCAGGGCCAGAAAGCCGAGGCCCGGCAAGGGCAGGGCGATCAGCGCGAGCGAGCCTGCCGCGCCGGCGAGCGCGCAGGACAGCAGCACCTTGCGGCGGTCGATCCGATCGGACAGCCAGCCGATGGGGATCTGGAACGCCAGATTGCCGAGCGCCTGCCATGTGACGAGCAGCGCGGCGTTGCCGTCGTCCAGCCCGCGTCTCAGGCCATAGAGCGGCAGCTGGCTGAAGGCACCGGTTTCCAGCGCGCCGAACATCAGGGCGGCCAGAGTGGCGACCGGCGCGACCCTGACCAGCGGCAGGACGCGGGGGTGGGGCGCATCGCCGATCGACGGCAGGCGCCTCGGCAACAGCACCACCGGCAGCACGGCAACGCCAACCAGCGCCGCGCCGCACAGATAGGGTGCCCAGCCGGTCGTGCCGACAAGGCCGAGCACCAGCGGGCCGGCGGCGAAGCCTAGCGCCAGAACGGTTGCATAGATGCCCATGATCAGGCCGCGCCGCGCTTCCGGCGCGCTGACGGTGATCCAGAATTCGGACAGGACGAACAGCGTGCCGATGCTCAGGCCGAACATGAACCGGAACAGGAACCAGGCCGCGATGTCGGGCACCAGCCGGAACAGCAGGATGCTGGCGATCAGCCCGGCGAGACAGAGCATCACCAGCCGCCGCTGGCCCAGTCGCGCAGCCAGCATCGGCACCAGCGGGGCAACGATGATATTGGCCAGACCCGCCACCGCCGTGTTCAGCCCGTTGAGGCTGGCGGATGCGCCCATCCGCTCGAGTTCAAGCGACAGCAGCGGCAACATCAGGCTCAGCCCGGTGCCGACGGCGCTGATCGTCAGGATGGCGGCGAGGATGGTCGCCCGGGCTTCGGCGCCGGGCGCGGTCGGATCAGAAGACGACACGCTCGAACCGCCGATGCCGCAACCGGTAATAGGGGCGCGGCTGGTCGATAGGCATGCCGGTTTCGACCTGAACCTTAAGATCCGAGAGGATCATCTGGGTGATTTCCGCCGAATCCAGCGTGGCAGCCTCGCCAAAGGTCACCCAGCGCAATTCGACCAGTTCACTGTCCGGAGTCGGGCGGATGGTTGTGAGATCGGCATCGCCATTCATGTCGCGGACGAAAAACCGCGTATCGAAGCGGCGCGGCCGACCGGGCGGTGTGACCGCGCGCGCCAGCAGGCGCAGGCCGTCCAGCGTCGGGATATGGCCGCCGGCCTCGAACTCGGCCCAGACCGGGTTGCCCGAGGGGCGCGGCGGTTCTGACGTCTGGACCGAAAGCCGCAGTCCTGTTTCCTCGAACAGCTCGCGGATCGCCGCGAGCGCCAGACCACGCATGCGCCGCTCGGTCGGCCGGGTGACAAACCGCATCAGCCGCGCGAGATCATGGGCATCGAGCGAGCCGGAATAGGGCACATCGGCGTCGCCCTTTTCAACACGGCCGCCCGGAAACACGAAAAAGCCGGGCATGAAGCGGGCCGCCGGGTTGCGCTTGCCCATCAGAAACCGCGGCTCGCCACTGCGCCGGTCGATCAGCACGATGGACGAGGCATCGACCGGCCGCGGCGCGCGTGTGCCGGGCGTGTTGTTGACGTACTTGCGGTTGATGATCTCGATCAGGGGCTGGGACATGGCGCCATCGTGCGGACAGGAAAGACATGACCGTAACGGGGCGCCGTGCCCCGGTCCAGTGCGGCGGGGTGTCCCTGCCGGGATCAGGGCAGGCGATCGGGCAGGGCGGGGTCCGGATGCAGGTTTTCAGGATCGAAGCCATGCATCTTCAGCGCCCACTGGTAGCCGATCAGCGCGCCCTTGACCGGTTGCAGCAGGCCAATCGCACTGACCAGCGTCAATGTGGGCCAGATCGCGAAGTGAATCCACAACGGCCACTCGGCCGCCCGCTCGAACACCAGATTGAGGCCAACGACGATGTGGCCGACAATCATGATCACCAGATAGGGCGGCATGTCGTCAGCCCGGTGGCCATCAAGGTTGAGGCCGCAGTGGTCACAGACCGGGTTGACCTTGAGGAACTTGCCAAAAATCCGTCCTTCGCCGCAGCGCGGGCACCGGCAGCGGAAACCGCGGGACACGGCAGGGCCGACAGCGCGGGTTTCCCCCGTGTCGGTGGCGTACTGAACCGGCATTGCTATCCCTTTCTGCGGGGTGGGCGCGAGGATGGGCGCCCCCTGACGGCGGCGCGCGAGGGCCGCCCGGCAGGTTTTTCAAATCGACCGTCGGACAATATCTCGAAACGCAAGGCGCCGGCAACCGGCAAGGCCTCGGCCAGCCGGACCTTGACGCCGTCTCCGAGCTGGTGGGTCTCGCCGGTCCGGCTGCCGACCAGCGCATGGCGGCGTTCGTCGTGGTGGAAATAATCGGCGCCGAGCGTGGCGGCGGGCACGAACCCGTCCGCGCCCAGTCCGTCGATCCGCACGAACAGACCGGAGCGCGTGACGCCGGTGATCCGGCCCGAGAAGGTGGCGCCAACGCGGTCGGCGAGGTGGAAGGCGATCAGCCGGTCGACCGTGTCACGCTCGGCAGCCATCGCCCGACGCTCGGCGGCGGAGAGGGACGCACCGATCTCGGCCATCTGGTCGAGGGTCATGTCCGGCGCGCCATCCTTGCCAAGCCCGTAGGCGCGGATCAGCGCGCGATGGACGATCAGATCGGAGTAACGGCGGATCGGCGAGGTGAAATGGGCGTATTTGCGCAGGTTCAGGCCGAAGTGACCGTAATTGCCCGGGGCATATTCGGCCTGCGCCTGGCTGCGCAGGACAATCTCATTGACCAGATGCTCGTGCGGCGTGCCCCGCACGCGCGCGAGGATGCGGTTGAACAGCGACGGGCGGACCGCGCCCTGTTTGGGCAGATCGATGCCGATGGTGCCGAGAAAATCGCGCAGCCCGTCCATCTTTTCGAGGCTCGGCTCGTCATGCACGCGATAGACCAGCAGGCCGCGCTGCTTTTCGACCAGTTCGGCCGCACAGACGTTGGCGAGGATCATGAATTCCTCGATCAGCCGGTGGGCATCGAGCCGGTCGGGGATGATCACATCCTTCAATGTTCCGTCCGGATTGAGCACCAGCTTGCGCTCGGGCAGGTCAAGATCGAGCGGCTCACGCTGCGAACGGGCGGTCTTCAGCGCCGCATAGGTGGCCCAGAGCGGTTTGAGCACCGGTTCGAGCAGCGGCCCCGTCGCGTCGTCCGGCTTGCCGTCGATCGCCGCCTGCGCCTGCGGATAGGCGAGCTTTGCCGCCGAGCGGATCAGAACGCGGTGCAGCGTCGCATCGCGCTTCCTGCCGCGGGCATCGATGACGATGCGCATGGCGAGTGCGGCGCGGGCGAGACCCGGCTTGAGCGAACACAGGTCATTGGAGATCTTTTCCGGCAGCATCGGCACGACACGGTCGGGGAAATAGACGGAATTGCCGCGTTCGAGCGCTTCGGCATCCAGCGCGGTGCCGGGGCGGACATAGGCCGCGACATCGGCGATCGCGATGCGGATGACGAAGCCGCCGGGGTTTCCGGGGTCGGTGTCAGGCTCGGCATGGACGGCGTCGTCATGATCCTTGGCGTCGGCCGGATCGATGGTGATCAGCGCGATCTCGCGCCAGTCCTCGCGGCCCTCAAGCGTCGGTTCGCGGGCGGCGTCCGCCTCGCGCAGGGCAGCATCGGAAAACGAATCGATGATGCCATGCTGATAAATGGCGATCAGGCTGGCTGCGCGCTCGGACTTGATCGAGCCAAGCCGCTCCCGCACGCGTGCGGTGCGCAAGCCGTAGCGGTCCGTTCCCTCGACATCGACGGCAATCAGGTCGCCGTCCTCGGCCTCGCCCTCGTCGCCGGGGCGGATGATGAGTTCGACACCGCGCGCCTTCTTGTCGACCGGCAGCAAGCGGCCGCCGCCGTGCATCTTGTCCTCGCGGAAAATGCCGACGGACCGGTCCTTGCGCGCCGCCAGAACCTTGATGACCCGGCCCGTGTAGCTGTTGGGCCGCTCGTTGTCGCGCTCGGTCTTGATCAGCACGCGATCGCCGATGCCGGGCATCGGGCTGTCGGCCTTGCGGGCGCGCCTGGGAATGAACAGCGTGATGACGGGACGTTGGCCCATCCGCGCGTCGTCCCACTCGATCGGATCGGCGATCAGGTCGCCGTCGCGGTCGCGTCCGGTGACCACGCCGACGATCGTCGAGGCCAGTTCGCCGGCATGATGGATCGCCTTGCGGTCGAGTGCGAGCAGCCCGTCGGCCTCAAGGTCTTTCAGCAGACGCTTCAGCCCGACCCGCGCGCCGCCGCCGATGCCGAAATGGCGCACGATCTCGCGCTTGCCGACCTTGCCGGTCGCGCTGCTGAGAAACTGCAATATCTGCTCGCGCGAGGGCAGGGCAAAGCCGTCGGGATCGATCTTCTTGCGGGCCAAGGGGCGCCTTCCACGTCATGTTTGTGCCGTCATGTGGCACGAAACAGCGCCGAAAGCGAGGCGGTCGAGCTGCGATTATCGCTCGCGCCGCGACAGGAAGGCGAGCTTTTCGAACAAGGTGACATCCTGCTCATTCTTCAGAAGCGCGCCATACAGCACCGGCAGCAGCTTGCGCTGGTCGCGCTCCTTCAGCATCTCGGGGGGAATGTTCTCGGACACCAGCAGCTTGAGCCAGTCGAGCAATTCGGATGTTGACGGCTTTTTCTTCAGCCCCGGCGCCTCGCGCAGGCCGAAGAAGATGTTCATCGCATTGGCGACAAGATCGCGGCGGATTCCGGGAAAATGCACCTCGACGATCTTCTCCATCGTCTGGGCGTCGGGGAACTTGATGTAGTGGAAGAAGCAGCGGCGCAGGAAGGCGTCGGGC
>CALCZO010000042.1 GCA_937903315.1 uncultured Alphaproteobacteria bacterium | reverse complement strand
AGGTTGAAGGCGATGCGCTTGGGGAACTTCTTGGTCTTGGGCTCGCCCGCCGAGAAGATCGCGCGGGTCTGGTCGAACAGCTCATCCATCCCGTCCTTGCCGGCGCCTGAGACGGACTGGTAGGTCGAGACGACCACGCGCCGGATGCCGAAGCGATCATGCAGGGGCTTGAGCGCGACGACGAGCTGTGCCGTCGAGCAGTTCGGATTGGCGATGATGTTCTTCTTGCGGAAGCCCACAACCGCATCGGCATTCACTTCCGGGACGATCAGCGGAACGTCCTGATCATACCGCCAGGCCGACGAGTTATCGATCACCACGCAGCCCTGCGCGCCGATCCTGGGCGACCATTGCTTGGAGACCTCGCCGCCGGCGGACATCAGGCAGATGTCGGTGTCGGAAAAATCGTAATGCTCGAGCGCTTTGACTTTCAGGGTCTTGTCGCCGAACGAGACATCCATCCCGATGCTGCGCTGCGAGGCAAGCGCGACGACCTCGCTGACGGGGAACGCCCGCTCGGCAAGGATGTTCAGCATTTCGCGGCCCACGTTGCCCGTGGCGCCCGCAATGGCGACTTTGTAACCCATCGTAAACTCTCCGGATAAGTTTTCCCGGTCCGGTAACCGGGAAGCCGGGCTTTTACGCGACCTTTCGTCAAACGGCAATGGACACGATTGCCGGCTGAAGCCGCCGGGGAGCGGTTCGCTGATGGGTTGGGGTAGCGGATGAGTTTTGTTTCCGAAGGGAGAATCGGGCTGCGGCCCGAGATTTCCGGTTTCGTCGTGACCGAGGACCGCAGCCTCGAGGCCCGGCTCAAACGCGCCTATCATACGGCCCGGACGCAGGCGCTGGCTGTTGCACGGCCGCGCCCGGATGAGGCGGCCGCGTCCACCGTGCCATTCCCTGCGGCTCCTGCATCGGCGTCCGATGCGCCGCTGTCGGTTGCCCGCGGCGATGATCTTGCTGCGATGAGGAACCGCTCGATCATGGCGCTGAAGGCCGTGCCGCGGCAGCTCGCGGCCCTGTTGCCCGATCGCGAACGGCTGAAGGATGTCGCTGCTCTGGCGTTGATCGCCGGCGCTGCGTTGACCCGCCAGGTATGGCGGCTGCCGAGACTGGCCAAGATCGGCCTGTTCGGGCTGTGCCTTGCCGGCGTCGTCCTGATGCGGACAGGACCATCCGAAATGCCGGCCCAGTTGCCGGCGCAGGCCGAGACGCCGTCTCCGGCCGTTGCCGAGGTCCCTCCAGCCCCGCCGCCGGTCGCTGCCGCCGCGCCGGTTGCCGCACCCCCTGCCGTTCGCTGGCGGACCATTGCCGCGCCGATTCCCAGCTACAATCTCGAAGCCCCGGAACTGAACCGCGCTGCGGCGACGCTGAAGGCACGGGCGGCCTCCGACGGGGCGCGTCAGGAAATCCATCTCTGGTCCGGCACCGCAGGCAAAAGCCGCAGCGGTTCGCTGACCGGAATGCTCACCATCGAGCATTATCCCACCACGCCGCCAGCCGAGACGCTGTATGTCGATCTGGTCCGGCGTGCGGCGCTGCTCGGCGCGTCTGTCGAACGGACAGGCGAGCTGGTCGGGCTCGAAAGCAAGTTCGGCGAGATCGATACCGTCGAGGCCCGGATCGTCGCCGCCGGCGAGAACGAGGCGCAGTCCTGCATTGCCTTCCGCCGGATCGAGACAAGCCCGACGATGCAGGTCCACGGCTGGTTCTGCGGCACGACCAGTACGCCGGTCGACCGGGCGACGCTCGGCTGCATCGTCGACCGGATCGATCTGATGCGCGCCGGCAGCGATGTGACGCTCAAGCGGTACTTCGCCCGGGTTGAACGGGCGCGCAAGCCGTGCGGCGCGCCGCGACAGGCCGTTGCCAGACCGGGATGGATCGATGCCAGCGGCGCGATGCCGCCGCTGAAGTCGGCGATCCCGGCATCCGCGTCCCGGGGCTGAACGGCAGCGGTCCGTTCGAGTGCACCACTTCTTCACCATCGGTTGTTAGGGTTGACCATCAGTTGCGTCAAAAGGATCCTCGCCATGCGTCTTGCCGTCACGACCGCCGCTCTTGCCCTTGCCGTGCTCGCCGTCCTGCCGGCTCAGGCGCGCGATCGCCAGCGCGGCCTGATGATCGACCTCAGCCCCAAGTCATGGCTCGATGCCGGCTCGGGCGTTCAGGAGGGCTATGGTCGCGATTACGCCACCAACACGGCGGCGTTCGGCGGCGGCCCGGTCAACGGCATTTCCAGCCGGCACGAGAGCAACCTGCCCGAGCGCAGCCTGTCCGGCCGGGGCACGTTCCGCTTCGATTTCCTCGGCGCCAACGCCCTGCGCTGACACCTGGCCTTATCTGCCGCTTCTGAATGACAAAAGGGCGCCCGAAGGCGCCCTTTCTGCTGCCTTGGCAGCGTGGTGGGCCGGTCAGGCCAGCCGCTGCAAGGCCCTGACGATCGAATCGCCCATTTCGGTCGTGCCGACGGTGTTCTGGCCCTTGGTCGCGATGTCGGCGGTGCGGATGCCCTGAGCCAGCACATCGGCGATCGCCTTGTCGACGAGATCGGCGGCGTCCGTCAGGCCGAGCGAATAACGCAGCGCCATGCCGACCGAGCCGATCATTGCGATCGGGTTGGCAAGGCCCTTGCCGGCAATATCAGGCGCCGAGCCGTGCACCGGCTCATACAGCGACTTGCGCTTGCCGGTCGTCGCATCGGGCGAGCCGAGCGAGGCGGAGGGGAGCATGCCGAGCGAGCCGGTGAGCATGGCGGCGATGTCGGACAGCACATCGCCGAACAGGTTGTCGGTCACCAGCACGTCGTACTGCTTGGGCCAGCGCACGAGCTGCATGGCGCAATTGTCAGCCAGCACATGCTCCAGCTCGACATCCTTGTAGTCGCGGGCATGCAGATCGGTGACGACCTGCTTCCACAGCACGCCCGAGCGCATGACGTTGTGCTTTTCGGCCGAGGACACCTTGTTGCGGCGGGTGCGGGCGAGTTCGAAAGCGACGCGGGAAATCCGCTCGATCTCGGAGGTGGTGTAGACCTGCGTGTCGACCGCGCGCTTCTGGCCGTTCTCCAGCGTCACGATTTCCTTGGGCTCGCCGAAATAGACGCCGCCGGTCAGTTCGCGCACGATCAGGATATCAAGCCCCTCGACGACCTCGCGCTTGAGCGAGGAGGCATCGGCCAGCGCCGGATAGCAGATGGCCGGTCGCAGATTGGCGAACAGGCCGAGATCCTTGCGCAGGCGCAGCAGGCCGGCCTCGGGCCGTGCCTCATAGGGCACATTCGCCCATTTCGGCCCGCCGACCGCGCCGAACAGCACGGCATCGGCGGCCTGCGCCAGCTTCACCGCCTGATCGGTGACGGCGACCTTGTGGGCATCATAGGCCGAGCCGCCGACGAGATCGGTTTCCGTCTCGAACCGGGCGATCCCGGCCTTGTCGAGGAAGCCCAGAACCTTCTTCACCTCGCCCATCACTTCGGGGCCGATGCCGTCGCCGGGGAGAAGCAGGAGATTGAAAGAAGCCATGATGCGCGCCCATCCGTTCAGGAAAACTGGCGCGTTGTTAGAGCGGCGCGGTCAAAAGGGGAAGCGTTTTTCGCTGTTCAGCGGCCTCTGAGCGCCCGCAGCACCTTGCCGCCCGGCCGCCCGGTCTGCGGCATGCCGATCTCGGCCTCGATGGCCCTGATCGCAGCACGGGTCTTGGCGCCGACCGCGCCGTCCGGTTCGCCAACGTCGTGGCCGCGGGCGATCAGCAGGCGCTGGAGCTCACGCCGCTGCTCGCGGCTGAGCGGGGGATCATCGGTTGGCCAGGGGGTCTGGATGCCGGCCTTGCCGCGGATGCGATCGGACAGCAGCGAGATGGCGAGCGCATAGGAATCGGCGCCATTGTAGGCGTAGGCGGCGTCGTAGTTCCTGAACACGAGGAAGGCCGGCCCATTGCGTCCGGCGGGCATCAGCAGCCCGGCATTGCCGCTGCCGCTCAGCGCGCCGCCGTCGATGCGGGTGATGCCCGCGGCCGCCCAGCTGGCGACCGGCTTTTTCGGATTGCGGCCCGAGCCGCCGCTGTAGCCCGCCGGCACTTTCACCTCATACCCCCAGCTCGCGCCGGTCTGCCAGCCGGCCTTGGCCATGAAATTGGCGGTCGAATGCAGGGCGTCGGGAATCGAGGAGACGAGGTTGCGGCGTCCGTCGCCATCGCCGTCGACGGCAAGGCGCAGGTAAGTGGTCGGGATGAACTGGGTGTGGCCGAAGGCGCCGGCCCACGAGCCGTTGAGGCTTTCAAGCGGGATATCGCCACGATCAACGATCTTCAGCGCCGCCATCAGCTCGCCGCGGAAGAAGGCATTGCGGCGCGGGGCAAGGCAGGCGGCGGTCGACAGCGCCTGAGCCAGCGGCCATTTGCCGCCTGCCTTGCCGAAGTCGCTTTCGACCCCCCAGACCGCCACGATCGTATGCCTGTCGACGCCGAAGCGCTGTTCGGCGGCGCTCAGCGTGGCGGCGTGCTTGCGCAGCATCGCGCGGCCCTCAGCCACCTTCTCCTCGTCGACCAGCGTGCCGAGATAATCCCAGATCGGGGTCTTGAACTCCGGCTGGTTGTTCATCGCCTCGATGATCTTCATGTCGGGCGTGA
>CALCZO010000041.1 GCA_937903315.1 uncultured Alphaproteobacteria bacterium | reverse complement strand
GAGCCGTAGCCGGTGCCCATGGCAATCTTCGTGCGAAGGATGACCGGCACATCGACATTCTGGCCGAACATATGGCGGGCCTTGCCGATCTGGTTGAACAGCTGATCCGCCGCCACCCAGAGAAAGTCGGGATACATGAACTCGATGATCGGGCGGAAACGCCCGTCCATCGCAAGGCCGGCGGCAAGGCCGGTGAACGCCCCCTCGGCAATCGGCGTGCCGAACACACGGCCCGGAAAGGCGTCGGCCAATCCGCGCGTCGCGCCGTTGGTGCCGCCCTTGAGCCGGTGGACATCCTCGCCCATGACGACAAGACCGGGATCGGTCTCCATCCGGCGCTGCAGCACATCGGCGATTGCATCGACAAAACGACGCTCGACGCGGGCCTCGGTCCGCGGCGGCAGGGCTTGCGGCGGGGCCGTATCGGCACGCAATCCCTCATCGACGATGGCGGGATCGGGCCAGAGGTCGGCACGCACCTGCCGGCGGTTGCCGTCCAACCGGGTCAGTCGTGCGGCAATGCCGCTCATCAGCGCGACGGACCGTTCGCGCAAGCCGGCAAGTCCCGCCTCGTCGATCAGTCCAAGCCGCACCATGTGGCGGCCCGTGAGATCGAGCGGATCACGCGCGCGCCATACCGCCTCCTCCTCTTTGGGCCGATAGCCGAACGCCGAGCCGGGGAACGGACCGTTCTGGTGGAAATAGCGGTAACACTCGGCTTCGATCAGCACCGGGCCGCCGCCGTTGCGGGCAAGGGCAAGAGCCTCACCCATCGCCAGATGCACGGCGAGTGGGTCCATCCCGTCGACGCGGAACGACGGGATGCCAAAGCCCGGTCCGCGGCCGGACAACCGTGTCTCGCGCGAGGTTTCGGCGATGTGGGTCGCCACCGCGTAGAGATTGTTCTCGCAAAAGAAGATCAGCGGCAGTGACCAGGCTGCCGCCAGATTGAGCGTCTCCAGAGTCGCGCCGATGTTCATCGCACCGTCGCCGAAGCAGGTGACGGCGACATTGTCAGTCCCCGCCAGCTTCATGGCCATGGCCGCACCGGCCGCCAGCGGGACACCGCCGCCGACAATCGCATTGGTGCCAAGACAGCCCGCCTCGCCCCACCGCAGGTGCATCGAGCCGCCGCGTCCACGGCCGAAGCCGGGTTCCAGTCCCATGATCTCGGCCAGCGACCGATATAAAAGATTTTCGACCGCATCCGGCACCGGTCGGAGCGGCGACAGGTCCGGCGCGACATGGGTCAGCGCCTTGGCCAGAAACTGGTGATGGCCGCGATGCGAACCGTTGACCTGATCGGCCTCAGTCAGTCCGATCAGCGAGCCGACGGCGCCACCTTCCTGTCCGATCGAGGAATGGGCCGGGCCATGGATATTGCCCTCTCCGGCCAGCGCCAGCACCTCTTCCTCGAATGCGCGGATGAGATGCATCTCGGTCAGCATGGCGCCGAGAAGGCCGGGACTGGCGTCGTTCCAGTCGGCCTCGACGGTGCGGATTTCGGTCCATCCGACGGCTGGAGCGAGAGGGGTGCGGATCACCATGCCGGCCTCACAGATAGCCGTTGGCGGTCCAGCCGCCGTCGGCGGTGGCGACATGTCCAGTGGTCGCGCTCGCCTCATCGGAGACGATGAAGGCGGCCAGCCGGGCCACTTCGTCCACAGTGACGAAGCGACGGAGCGGGGTGTGGGCCATCAGCTTGTCAGGATCAACCTTGCCGCGCGCGATGAGATCATCGAGCAGCGGCGTGCGGACATAGCCCGGCGCCATGGCGTTGACCCGCACGCCCGATGGCGACCATTCAAGCGCCAGCGCCTTTGCCATGGCCGAGATGCCCGATTTCGAAACGACATAGGCAAGTCGTGCCGGGCCGGCAACGATGCCGTAGATCGACGAGGTGAACAGGATCGATCCCGACCCGCGCGGCACCATGCGGCGTCCGGCCGCCTGCGCGGTCAGGAACGCGGCGTCGAGATTGAGCGCCATCACACGGCGCCAAGCGTCGAAGGTCAGGTCGAGCGTCGCATCGCCCTGACCCATGCCCGCATTGACGCAGACGATATCGACCGGGCCGAGTGCCGCTTGCGCCGCATCGAACGCCCGCTCAACCGCATCGGGATCGGTCACGTCCGCGGAGACATAGGCCACAGCATGATTTCCGGCGAGGTCGGCAGGCCCCTCGGCCGCCTTGTCGACGATCGCGACGCGAGCGCCCCGCGCCAGAAATTCGCGGGCCATGCCGAGCCCCAGACCGGAGGCGCCGCCGGTGATCAGGGCTACCTTGCCGACAAGAGCGCCAGTCACCGGGATGCCCTCATGTGGCGGGCCATCAGGTCCACCTGCGCCAGCAGCATCGGGTGCCCCTTGTGGATGCGGCAGCCCCTCGCCCTGGCGGCAAGCAACAGCGCGGTCTCGTCCGGGTTCATGATGACATCGGCGACGATCTGGGCGGGTGCCAGCTCCGAGATGTCGAGCGGAAGAGGATCGTCGGACCGCAGGCCCAGCGACGTGGCATTGACGACCAGATCGAAACCGCCGGGGCTGACCGGCGCGGGTTCAACCGCCAGTGCCGGACAATGCGCGGCCAGACGATGCGCAAGATCGACGACCTTGTCACGAGTCCGGTTGGCGATGGCAAGGCGGGTGATCCCAGCCTCGGCCAGCGCAAAGGCAACCGCGTTGGCAGCGCCGCCGGCTCCCGCGAGATAGACGCTCATGCCGGACGGATCGATGCCATGGCGACGGAGCCCTTCGACAAAGCCCAACCCGTCCAGCATCGTGCCGATGAGCCGGCCATCAGCCTCGCGGCGCACACAATTGACCGCTCCTATGGCACGGGCATGGGGCGCAACCTCGTCCAGTAGATCAACGATCGCGACCTTGTGCGGCACCGTCACCACGAACCCGTCGAGGTTCTTCATCGCCCGGAACGCATCCAGCATCAGCGCAAGATTGGCCGGCGCGACCTGAACCGGCATCATGACCGCATCGACGCCCTGTACGCGGCACCAGCGGTTGATCGCCTGCGGTGTGCGAATATGCCCGATGGGATCGGCAAGGATCGCAAACATCCGGGTGTGGCCGGTGACTTCGGGCAGGATCGGCTCAGCCATCGTTCAAATCCCGAGATAGACCTGCTTGATGTGCGGGTCGGCCAGAAGTCCGGCGCCGGTGTTCGACATGGCAATCCGCCCGTTTTCCATCACATAAGCGCGTTTGGCGATCTTGAGCGCATGAAACGCCTTCTGCTCGACAAGCAGCACCGTGGTCCCCATGGCGCAGATGCGATCGACGATGTCAAACACCTGCTGGACGATCAGCGGTGCCAATCCGAGCGATGGTTCGTCGAACATCAAGAGCCGGGGCTTTGCCATCAGGCCGCGGGCGATCGCCACCATCTGCTGTTCGCCCCCCGACAGCGAACCGGCGAGCTGATCGAGCCTCTCGCGGACGCGGGGGAAAAGATCGAGCACCTCCTCGAACCGGCGCTCGGCGCCCGCGCGCACGGCCGGGTGATAGGCCCCCATCATGACATTGTCGCGCACGCTCATGACCGGGAACAGCTGGCGTGCCTCGGGCACCATGATCAGGCCGCGGCCGACGATCTCGTCGGAGGACAGGCCGGAGATGGTCTCGCCATCGAGGGTGATGGTGCCACCGCGCGGCTTGATGATGCCCGAGATGGTGCGCAGCAAGGTCGTCTTGCCGGCGCCATTCGAGCCGATCAGCGTGACGACTTCGCCCTGCTGGACCTCGACGCTGACGCCTTCGAGGATGGTCGTACGGCCGTAGCCGGCCACAAGATCAGAGACCCTGAGCATGGACGAAGTCCTCCCCGAGATAAGCCTCGATCACCTTGCGGTCGCGCACCACCACATGCGGGTCGCCCTGGGCAATGACCTTGCCGGAATCGATGACGACGATGCGATCGGACAGGCTCATGATCGCCTGCATGTTGTGTTCGATGGCCACGACCGTCACGCCGGTGTCGCGAATGGCCCGGATGATCTCGACCATGCGGTTGGTGTCCGACTGGTTCTGGCCGGCCATCACCTCGTCGAGCAGCAGGATCGACGGCTCCGTGGCCAGCGTTCTGGCCACCTCCAGCCGCTTGAGATCGCCGATCGGCAGGTTGCGGGCCTCGACATCCTTGAGACGATGCAGGCCCACCAGATGCGCCACGCGCAGCGCGGACTGACGGGCATCCTCGACATCATGATGATGCATGAAGGCACCGATCATGATGTTCTCGATGACCGAAAGCTTGCCGAACGGCTGGACGATCTGGAAGGTGCGGCCGATCCCGAGACGCGCGAACTCGTCCGGCAGACGCGGGCTGACCATCGTCCCCGCCGGACCAAGAACAGCAACGGTGCCTGATGTCGGCTTGAGAAAGCCGGAGATCTGGTTGAAGACGGTCGTCTTGCCCGCGCCGTTGGGGCCGATGATGCCGAGAATTTCGCCGCGCCGGAGATCGATCGAGACATTGTCCGTTGCCGTCAGGCCGCCGAACTTCATCACCAGATTGCGGGTTTCCAGGACCGTTTCACCTGACGTTCCGGTCACTTGTCTCAGTGCGGGAGCCTCCCTGTCGTCGGGCCTGCGGGCTCCGGGGAGACGATCGACGAAAGCTGCGATCCTTTTTCCGAACGTGCCGACCAGACCGCCCGGCAGCGTGAGCGTGATCAGGACCAGCACCGTGCCGTAGACCAGACCATGCAGCCCGTTGGCCGATGCGCCGAGCCAGCCACGCGCTGCTTCCGCGATCGGGACAACGAACAGGGTGCCGAGCAGCGGCCCGGCCACCGTGCCCAGACCGCCAATCAGCGCGAACATCGCAATCTCGATGGCGGAAGCGAGCGAGAACATGCTCGCTGGCTCTAGGAACGTCAGATACATGGCATGGAACGAGCCGATGAAGCTGGTCAGGGCTGCCGATATCGCCACAGCGACCAGCTTGACGCGGGTGGTGTCGATGCCGGCGGCGGAGGCCGCATCCTCGCGCTCGCGCACGGCTGTCAGGTAATAGCCAAGGCGCGAGGTGCGGATGGCCCAGGCGACATAAAGCGTCAGGACCAGCAGGCCGAAGGCGATGATCAGATAGTTGAACTTGTCCTGGAAGATCATCCAGGCCCAGCCGATCTTGAGCGGAACGATCAACCCGGCTGACCCGCCGGTGAAGCCGTGGAAATGGATCGCCAGCAACCGGATCACTTCAAGGAAGGCGATCGTGGCAAGGGAGAAGAACGGGCCGCGCAGGCGGAACGACGGAAAGCCGATCCCGAGCGCGACAAGCACCGAGAGCAACGCGCCGGCCCACATGCCGAGCCAGGGTGTCAGTTCGTAGTGCTTGATCAGGAGCGCGGTCGTGTAGCCGCCAAGACCGTAGAAGATCGTATGGCCGAGCGAAAGCTGCCCGGCATAGCCCCCGACGATGTTCCACGCCGTCGACAGGGCGCCGAACACGCAGATGGTGACGAAGATATGCACCGCAAACGACGAATCGATCAGCCACGGCACGATCAGCAGCAGCGACAGCGCGGCCAGCGAGACATAGACACGCGGCTCGGTGATGCGGGAGAGCAGGCGGAGCGGGGTCATCGGCTCACTCCGTACCGCGACCGAAGCCGAACAGGCCGGTCGGCTTGAAGATCAGGATGAGAATGAAGATGGCGAAATAGACCACCTCCTTGAGATCGGGCGCGATGTAATAGCCCGACAGCGAATCGACGATGCCGATGATCATCGCGCCGAAGAAGGCGCCGTACATCGAGCGCATGCCGCCCAGAACCACGACTACGAACGCCGTCAGCACGAAATAGGTCCCGATGGTTGGTGTCGCCGGATAGAGCGGCATGATCAGCGCGCTCGCCAGCCCGACGCAGGCCGCCCCGAGGCCGAACGAAATCACGTAGATCGTCTCGACCTTGACGCCCATCAGCTGGGCCGCATAGCGGTTCTGCGCCGTGGCGCGGATGGCCCGGCCAAGCGCCGTTTTCTGCATGAACAGATGCAGCCCGGCGACAAGGCCCAGCGCGGCGACAAAGATCACCATATGGCCGACGAGGATATTGAGCGGACCGAGCGGCACGGTCTGGCGGGCGATCGGCGCCTCGACCGCATAGAGATCCGCGCCGAACGCCATCAACGCCCCGTTGATCAGCGCGGTGGACAGGCCAACAGTGGCAAAGATCTGGATATGCTCATCGGCGTTCAGCAACGGCTGGATGATGAACCGCTGGACCAGAGCGCCAAGCGCGAACAGCAGGATCACGACCGGAACCGCCGTCGCATAGGGATGGAACCCGAGCCTGGTGGTCAGGAGATAGACCGCGTACATGCCGATCATCAGGAACTCGCCATGGGCGAAATTGACGACACGGACGATGCCGAAGATGAGGGTCAGGCCAACGGCGATGATCGCATACATCGCCCCCAGCATGATGCCGTTGAGGATCAATTGGACCGTGACGTCCATCGCTCGGAACTCCGCTTCGAACAGGGAGAAGGCGGCCGCCGTGTCCGATGCCAGGCATCAGGGGACACGGCGGCGCGCGAGGGCGGTCAGTTCGAGCCGACGCCCACCTTCATCGTGGCGACAGCCGCACCGGGCGGGAATACCGTCACCAGTTGCCCGCCCTGCCACTGCATGATGTAGGGCGAGGCCTGGACGTTCTGGCCCTTGGCGTCGAGCTTCACGCCCCAGCCGGTCGGTGTCTTGCCGACGGGGACGTCGATCTTCATCATCACCTCGCGCACACCGGCCGAGGAGAAATCCTTGGCAGTGGCGAGCGCGTCGAAAATCACGCGCGACCCCATGTAGTTGGCGAGGCTGTGGCCCGAGCGCGGCGGGATGCCGTACTTGGCTTCATATTTCTTGACGAAGGCGTCGATGCCGGGCGCACCGGCAGGATTGGTCTTGTACTGGGTGAAATCGACGTTGAGCGCGCCTTCGATGTTCTCGGCGCCAACGGCCTTCATCGTGTCAGTCAGCGAATAGCCGCCACCGGCACCCATGACGGCCTTCAGCTTGAGACCCTGCTCCTTCATCTGACGGAAAAACAGGACGGTATCGTTCTGATAGGAGGTCTGCAGCACGACGTCAGCACCCGCCGACTTCAGACGCAGGATGACCGGCGTCAGATCGACCGACTTGGCCGAATAGGGCAGCGTCTCGACGAGATTGAGCCCCTTTTCCTTCAGGCGGGCCACCTGGAAGCCGGTCACCGTCTGGCCGTAGAGCGAATCCTCATGGATGATCGCGACCTTCAGGCTCTTGGCATCGGCCTTGAGCGCCGGGGCAATCGCGTCGATGATCGAATCGACCATCTTGTTGGCGAAGTCCTTGGCCGTCGGGTTGGTGCGGTAGACGTTCTTGAAGCCGCGCTCGGTGATCGGATCGGAGATCGCGCCAAGCTCGAAATAGGGAATGCCGGCGAGTTCCGCCACCTGCGTCGCCGCAAGCGAGATCGATGATGCGTACGATCCGAAAATGAACGGCACCTTCTCGACCGACGTCAGGCGACGCGCTTCGCCCACGGCCTGATTGGGGTCGACCGCATCGCCCTTGATGATGACAAGCTGCTTGCCGCCGACGCCGCCGGCCGCATTGCGCTCTTCGACCGCAAGCTCCAGCCCGCGATAGCTTTCATCGCCCAGAAGCGCCAGACCACCCGAGAACGGATAGAGCGCCCCCACCTTCACCTGCTGGGCCAGGACCGGCTGGGCCGATACGGCGAGACCAGCGGCCAGAGCCGCTGCCATAAAGACTTTCATGGTTTCCTCCATCGGATCCGGCGCGGTCGTTGCCACGGGATCGCAAGACTATTGACCGGGGACACGTCCCGATCGGCTTTGTATACAGGTGACCAAGTTGCATGACAAGTTGAGTCTTGCTAGCCTTGCGGTGATGGGACTGGCACAACAGCCGTCACGACACGATCACGTCCGCGCCACGGCTCCGCCAAGGGTAGGGACCGCAAGGAGAATGCCATGCAGATACCGTCAACGATGCGGCAGGTCAGGTTCAACGGCGCCGGCGGGCCGGAGGTGGTGGTGCTTGATCAGGCACAGGTGCCCCGCCCGGGCACCGGCCAGGTGCTGGTCAAGGTGGCGGCAGCGGGCATCAACCGGCCCGACTGCCTGCAACGATCAGGCAATTACCCGCCGCCGCCGGGCGCGACCGACGTGCCGGGTCTGGAGATCGCCGGCACGATCATCGCCGTCGGCGAGGGCGTTGCCGCCAGCGAGATCGGCAGGCAGATCTGCGCGCTGGTGATTTCGGGCGGCTATGCCGAGTATGCGGTCGCCGATCTTGCGTTGTGCCTGCCGGTCCCGCACGGGCTGAGCCTCATCGAGGCTGGCGGCATCCCCGAAACCTATTTCACCGTCTACGACAATGTCTTCACGCGCGGCCGGCTGGCCAAGGGTGAGCGCATCCTCGTTCACGGCGGTTCGTCGGGCATCGGGTCGACAGCGATCCAGCTTGCGCGGGAGGCCGGGGCCATCGTCTATGCCACCGCCGGATCGGACGAGAAGTGCGCGTTTTGCCGTTCGATCGGCGCGAGCGCGGCGATCAATTACCGCAACCAGGATTTTGTTGCCGAGATCAAGGCACTGACCGACGGCGCCGGGGTTGATGTCGTGCTCGACATGGTCGGCGGACCGTACATCGCCCGCAATCTGTCGATCCTCGCCTTCGAGGGCCGGCTGGTCCAGATTGCCTTTCTCCAGCCCTCGGTGGCCGAAATCAATTTCATGCCGATCATGCTGCGCCGGCTGACCATGACCGGTTCGACGCTGCGTCCGCGTTCGGTCGCGCTCAAGGCCGCAATCGCCGACAGGCTGCGCGCCACCGTCTGGCCGATGCTCGACAGTGGCCGCGTCCGGCCGGTGATCGACAAGGTGTTTCCGCTCGAACAGGCGCGCGAGGCGCATGCGCTGATGGAATCGAGTGCCCATATCGGCAAGATCGTGCTGGACGTCGGGCGATGAGCACGGCGAGCCACAGCGGTCAGGTCGTGCTCGTCACCGGCGCGGGCCGGGGCATCGGGCAAGCCATTGCCGACGCCCATGCGGCCGCCGGCGCGGCCGTCATCTACCTCGATTCCGACCGGGCGCTGGCGGAGACCGCCGCCGCCGCAGCCATCGCACGAGGCGGCAGGGCGCTTGGCGTTTGCGCCAGCGTTGCCGACGAGGCGGCGGTCAAAGCCGCCGTTGCGGCGGGCGCGGCGGCGTTCGGTCCGGTCACGGCACTGGTCAACAACGCTGGAATCTCGCCGAAGTCGGGATCAACGGGCGGCAAGGCACCGCTGTGGGAAATGGGGGCCGACGAGTGGCGCCGGGTTCTCGAGGTCAACCTCACCGGAGCGTTCCTGTGCGCCAGCGCGGTCGTCCCCGGGATGATGGCCGCCGGTCGCGGGTCGATCGTCAGCGTCTCATCGGTGGCCGGCAAGACCTACTGCGACATTGTCGGCGTGCATTACGCGGCGACCAAAGCAGGGCTGATCGGACTGACCAAGCATCTGGCCGGTGAACTGGGCGGGCACGGCATTACCGTCAACGCCGTCGCGCCGGGACGGATCGACACCCCGCTGATGCGCGGCACCGTGTCAGCCGCAAACGAAGCGGCGCGGCAGGCGACACCGCTCAAGCGGTTCGGGCAACCGGAGGACGTCGCCGGCACCTGCCTGTTCCTGACCTCGGACGCGGCCCGGTTTGTGACCGCGCAGGTGATCGATGTGGCCGGCGGATGGTTGATGACATGATCAGGGATCCAATCAGCTTTGCCGGCAAGGTCCTGTTCCTGACCGGAGCAGGCGGCACCATCGGCACCAGCATCGCCGCCCAGTACCTCGCGCTCGGCGGCTCGGTGGTGTTTGCCGATGCCAGCGGGCAGGCTGCAGACACCGCGCGCGCGGCCTGCGACCCGACCGGCGCGCACAGCCTCAGCGTGGCGCAGGATGTGACCGATCCTGCCGCGACCGAGGCCGCATTCGCCGCAGCCGCGGCCCGGTTCGGCGGGATCGACCACTGTGTCGCGGCCGCCGGCATCTATCGCAGCGCCGGATTTGCGGACATGACCGCCGGCGCCTGGCGCGAGACGATGGCGATCAATCTCGATGGCGTGTTCAATACCTGCCGCGCCGCGATCCCGCATTTGCGGGCGGGCGGGGCCATCGTCACGCTGGCCTCGGTGGCAGGACAGCGCGGCAGCCATTCGCACGCCCACTACGCGGCCGCCAAAGCCGGAGTGCTTGGCCTGACACGCTCGCTTGCGCTCGAACTGGCTCCAACGATCCGGGTCAACGCCGTGTCGCCGGGCCCGATCGAAGGACCGATGGCGCAACATCTTCTTGACGCCCGCGGTCCTCAGATTGTTGCACAGACACCGCTCGGGCGGATCGGGCGACCCGAGGAAGTCGCGTCCGCCGTCCTGTTCCTGTGCTCGGACTGGGCCAGTTTCATCACGGGGGAATCGCGCCAGATCAACGGCGGCCTTTACATGAACTGATGGAACCGGAAC
>CALCZO010000040.1 GCA_937903315.1 uncultured Alphaproteobacteria bacterium | reverse complement strand
AGTTGGGAGATCAGGTACATCATTGTCGTTCTCTCCCGGTTCTACTGCTTGACCACGAAGTGGATGCGGCGGTTCTTGGCCTTGTTCTCCGCCGTATCGTTCGGCGCGACCGGCTGGCTCTGGCCATATCCCTTTGCCGTCAGCTTGCCCTTGGGCACACCGCGCGCCTCCAGCGCAGCAGCCACCGCGTTGGCGCGCCGGTTCGACAGGTCGATATTGCCGGCCTCCGAGCCGTCGCTGTCGGTATGCCCCTGCACCTCGATGGAAAGACTGGGGCACGCCGCAACCGCTTCGACCAGCAGCTTGAGAACCGGATCGGATGCCGCATTGATCCGGGCACTGGCTGTCGCAAAGCGGATGTTGTCTTCCCTGACGATCGAGTTCAGCCGCACCTGACACTGATCAACCGCCTGCGCGACCGGAGCAGCCGGAGCTGGCACGAAGACCGGCGGCGTCTGCACGCGAACCTCCGGGAGGTTCGGCATCGGCGTCGATACCGGAGCAGCGGCGACCGGCGGCGGCGCGACCGGCGGTGCGGGCGGGATCACCGCGTCCACCGCTGGCAGATCGGGCGGAGCGATGCTGACCGGCGGCGGCGCGACTGGCTTGGGAGCCGGCGGGATAACGGCTGAGACAGTCGGCAACTCAGGCGGCGCAATCCGGACGGGAGCCGGCGGCGGCGGCGGTGGCGCCTTGACCGTGACGGCGACGTCCGGGCGGAACCCTGCCGGCAAACCGGTGCCGGACAAGACTGCCCCGATCGCCTGCGGCAGCGCCCTGTCCTTGGTTTCGCCGACGACCTTCAGCACCTTGTCGGTCAGGCTGGCAACCCCGACATCAAGCCTGGCCAACTGGGCAAGACCGCTGGCCGCGGCAAGCGCGAAGCCTTCGGGCGCACCCAATGCTGTCTTCATCTGGTCAACAATACGCAAGCCCGAGAACATTGCCTTGGCATTGTCGATCATCGGGGCCCGCAGGCTGTCACTCGGGATGTACCCGCTCAGCGTCACGGAGTCCGCAGCGCGGCTGGCCGACCAGACATAGGGCGACACCGTCGGTCCCTTGATATCGTGGGCGGCGAGTTTCAGACCACCGGGCAGCGCGCCCTTGAGGGCGGAGACAACCGCCTCATAGGTTGCGACATCCGGCGCCGTGCCGCTGACCGTCAGGGCGTTGTCACGAAGGGACGCCGACCCCGCCGAGAGCTTGCCAAGCTGACCGAGCATGAACTGTGTGGCGGCGTCGAACTGGACCGACCCCGGCAATCCCTGCGCGGGTCTGAGCTGATCCATCACGCTGCCCGAACCAATCGCGGCACGCGCCAGCGCCACCAACGGCGTCCGCGCAGCCTCGGCGGGAATATGCCCGGCAAGCGTGATGTCCTTGTCGGACTTGGTCGCCGAAACCGTGAACGGGGAGACCACCGGGAGCGGCGGCTCCTTGACGGCAATGTCCGTCTGAACCGCAAAACCAGCCGGCAGCGCACTGCCGCCGAGCGCCGATTTCACCTGATCCGGCAGAGCCTTGTCGAAGGTTTCGCCAGTGATGCGCAGCGCCTTGTCGGTCAGGCTGGCCGCGCCGGTCGCGAGTTTGCCGAGCTGTCCGAGGGCGGAGGACACCGCCGCAGCAAACCCTTCGGGCGCGCCCAGCGCCGTGGTCATGTTATCGACCACCCGGTCCGACGGGAAGACCACCTTGACCCGGTCGAGCACCGTTGGCCGCACGCTCTCGCTCGGGATCGTCCCGGCCAGCGTGATGACACCGGCGGCCCGTTGCGCACTCCAGCGATAGGGTGAGGCAACCGGTCCGGTCACCGCCTGTTCACCGAGCGACAGACCGCCCGGAAGCGCGCCCTTCAGCGCGCCGGACACCGCCTCGAACACGGCGACAGTGGGTGCCTCGCCCTTCAGGCTGACGGCCTGATTGGCCAGGCTGGCCACACCCGATTTCAGCATGCCCAGCTGCGTCAGCATGAACCGCGTCGCATCCTGAAAATTCAGGCCCGCAGGCACGCCATCGGCGACACGCAGTGAATCGGTGATGCGGCCGATGCCGGGCGTCTTGCCGGCAAGATCCAGCAAGGGCGCACGGACGGATTCGGACGGAATATAGCCGGTCAGATTGACCGAATCGGCCGATTTCGTCGCCGTGAAGACATAGGGACTGACGGCCGGTGCCGTGATCTCGGCCTTGCCGAGCGTCGAACCAGCAGGTAACGCCTTGACCGCGGCAAGAACCTTGTCGAACGCGGCGAAATCGCGCGCCTGTCCGATCAGGCTGAAGGCGCTGTCAGACAGACTGGCCGTGCCCTTGACGAGATCGCCCAGTTGCGTGAGGCCGAAACCAAGAGCCGGTGCATAAACCGCCGGCGCGCCGCGGCCATGTTTGAGCTGGTCGACCACCTGGGCGTTGGGGAACGCCTCCTTGGCAGCCTTGACCATCGCGGCACGAACCGGGTCGTTCGGCACAAAGCCCGACAGCGTGATCGTGTTGCCCTCGCGCGTGGCGCTGGCGACGTAAGGCTTCTGCTCGGCCTCGACCGTCGTGTCGTCGCGGACCAGCCGCACACCCCAGGCGCGCGATGCCGCATCGATCGCCAGCTTCTTCGATTCGGGATCCGGCGCCTCGCCGGCAAGGACCGCGTCGCGGCCGGACAGCGTCGCCTTGGCCCAGGGCAGGCCGGACCGGGTGAATTCATCCGCCGACAGGCGCGCCAAATCGCCCTCGATCGGCCCGGATTTCATGGCATTCATCAACATGAACAGCAGAACCAGCGGCAGCAGACCCCACCACCATTTTCCCGGCTGGCACATCATCATCCCCCACCGGCCTGATCAGGCCGAGTTTTTTCAGCGCTTGCGCAATACAGGCAACGTGCCTGCTCCCCCTGCGGCAGTTAACTCTGACTTAACCTTTAATACAAGGTGCTGCCTTGCTTTTTCAGTTCTTGAGCACAAACACAGCGACAAAAAGAAACCCCGGGTCTTTCGACCCGGGGCTCTTTAGACCGATAATCTCGTGAGAGATTAGAAGTCGCGCTGGAAGCGGATACGAGCGGTGATGCCGTCGTACTTGGACTTATTGGCATAAAGGGTCGTCAAGCCCGGATTAACCGCAACGGTGCCGGTGGGATCGATCACAGAGTACATGACTTCGGTGCCGATCGTAAAGTTCTTGACCGGGATCCAGTTGATGCGACCACCAACGGCGTAGGTCTTGAAGTCAACAGCGCCACCGACCGGATTGTTGACCGCGCCGTAGCCGCCGTAGATGGCGCCCTGGATCGACGGGGTGAAGTTGTGGACGAACGAGGCCACAACCGACCAGGCCTTCGACTTCTTCACGCTACCGCCGATGATGTAAGCATCAGACTGCGCGCCGAGGGCACCAGAGAGAACACCAAAGGTCGAACCCGAGACATGACGAGCCGCGCCCGAGTAATCGAGAGCGCCGTCGCCATAAGCCGCCTGCAGCCAGAACACATCGCCAGCGGCGATCATCGGCAGGTTGAGCT
>CALCZO010000039.1 GCA_937903315.1 uncultured Alphaproteobacteria bacterium | reverse complement strand
GCGGCCGCGACCGCACCGGCATCATGGCCATCGACCGACTGGACATGCCAGCCGGACGCGGCGAACCGCTGGGGTTGCGAGGTCGCGGTTGACAGCGCCGTCGAGCCGTCGATCGTGATCGCGTTGTCGTCCCACAGTACGATCAGGCGACCCAGTCCCAGACAGCCGGCGAGATCGATCGCCTCATGGCTGATGCCTTCCATCAGGCAGCCGTCGCCGGCGATGACGTAGGTATGGTGATCGACCAGATCGTCGCCATAGCGGGCATTGGCCATCCGCTCGGCGATCGCCATGCCGACCGCCGTGGCAACGCCCTGACCAAGCGGCCCGGTCGTCGTCTCGACGCCCAGAGCATGACCGTATTCCGGATGACCCGCTGTCCGCGCGCCGAGCTGGCGGAACCGCCGGAGTTCGTCCGCCGGCATATCGGCATAGCCGACGAGATGATGCAGGGCATAGAGCAGCATCGAACCATGGCCGGCCGACAGCACGAAACGATCGCGGTCGGGCCATGCAGGGTCCGACGGATCGAACTTCAGTGCCTGCGTGAACAGCACGGTCGCGACATCCGCCATGCCCATCGGCATGCCGGGATGGCCTGACCTTGCCGTCTCGACCGCGTCCATCGCCAGAAAGCGGATGGCATTGCTCATATCGGCATGGCTGACGGCGGAAGGCTTCAGGTGAGCGTTCATGATCTCGGGTCCGGGGCTCGGTCAGAGGGCGCGACGGCGGCGTTCGACAAGTTTCAGGATCATCGGCGTCAGGATCAGCTGCATCGCGATGTCGAGCTTGCCGCCGGGGATGACGATGGAGTTGGCCCGGCTCATGAAACTGTTGTCGATCATCGACAGCAGGTAGGGAAAATCGATCCCGCGCGGGTTCTTGAACCGGATCACGACCATCGATTCGTCGGCCGTCGGTATCCATCGGGCGATGAACGGGTTCGAGGTGTCGACCGTCGGCACGCGCTGGAAATTGATGTCCGTCTCGCCGAACTGCGGGCAGATGAAGTTGATGTAGTCGGGCATCCGGCGCAGGATCGTGTCGGTCACCGCCTCGGTCGAATAGCCGCGCGCCGAGCGGTCGCGGTGCAGCTTCTGGATCCATTCGAGGTTGATGACCGGCACGACGCCGATCTTGAGGTCGACATGCTGGGCGAGGTTGAGCGTGTCGGTGACGACCGCGCCGTGCAGGCCTTCGTAGAACAGCAGGTCGGTACTGTCGGGGAAGGGCCGCCAGTCGGTGAAATTGCCCGGCGGCACGCTGAATTGCGCGGCCTCCTCGGCATCGTGAACATAGGTACGGGTCTCACCCGTGCCGGTCTCGCCATACTGCTTGAATGTCGCTTCCAGCTTGTCCAGCAGGTTCGAATAGTCGCCGAAGTGGCTGTAGTTGTTGTTGCCGGTCTCCGCCGCCTTCGCCATGCGCTCGCGCATCTCCATGCGGTTGTAGCGATGGAAGGCGTCGCCCTCGATGTAGGCCGCGCGGACGTTCTCGCGCCTGAAAATCTCGACAAAGGTGCGCTTGACCGAGGTGGTGCCAGCGCCGGACGAACCTGTGATGGCGATGATCGGATGCCTGATCGACATGGGGTTATCTCCGCAAGGATGGGTCAGCGGCGCAGCAGGCCGCGCGTGCCGAACAGGGGCGATTGCTCGGCCGAGGTTTCGCTGTCGAGGTGGTAGCGGCGGATGCGCGCGACCTTGTCGAGCGATCCGAAGATGAACGGGACGCGGCCATGCAGACTGGCAGGGCGCAGATCGAGGATGCGGTTGACGCCGTCTGTCGCCGCCCCGCCCGCCTGCTCGACCAGAAAGGCAATCGGGCTGGCCTCGTAGATGTGGCGCAGCCGGCCGCGCTCATAGCCCTTGCGGCTGTCGGCGGGGTAGAGGAACACGCCGCCCCGCACGAGAATGCGATAGGCGTCGGCGACCAGAGAGGCGATCCAGCGCATGTTGAAATTGCGCGCCCGCGGGCCTTCGGCGCCCTCGATGCAGTCGTCGATATAGGCCTGCACCGGCGGGTGCCAGTGGCGGTAGTTCGACGCGTTGATGGCAAATTCGGTCGAGCCTTCCGGGACGGCGACGGTGCGGCGGGTGAGGATGAAGCAATCGGTCACCGGATCGAGCGTAGCGACATGCGTGCCCGCGCCGGTGGAGAACACCAGCATCGTCTGCGGGCCATACATCACGAAGCCGGCAGCGCGCTGCTCATGGCCGGGCCTGAGAAAATCCGCGGTCTCGACAGGGCGGCCCTCAGGCGCGTCCGTGATCGAAAAAATCGTGCCGATGGACACATTCGTGTCGATGTTGGACGAGCCGTCGAGCGGGTCGATGGCGACCAAAAACCGGCCGTCCGCATCAAGGTCGAGCGGCTGGTCGCGCTCCTCGGA